>CAZYEG010000288.1:0-1136 GCA_964646365.1 uncultured Methanosarcinales archaeon | reverse complement strand
ACATTATTTTCCTTAACCCATTTGCTAGGCAAGCTAACAACCAATGAAGCAGGCCCCATCTTTGTTATTTTACGTTTCATCTCTAAATGGGATTATCCTTCAGTATTTATATCTTTCTAATATACGTATATAAGTATCATATATATGTATACTGTAAAAAAATATATATAATGTTTAGAAGTCCACTTTATAGTAATGACATAGTTAGGGGGATTAGTTTAATCGTTTTAATATTGATATAACCTATTTTATAGATGATAAAAAATGACTAAAAAACCAAAACAAAGAAAACCAATAACAGTTATGCCTGTAGTAAATACTCGTACATATATGCATGTTCGTGGCCTAGTTAATATTGGAACAGAAGGACAGAATATAAGAGAAAGGGCTGAACTAAGTTTCGAAGGCCGTGATGGAGAAATCAGGCATGCTGATAATGATGCAGATCTTAAGTTTCTTGAAGGAATGAGTGCGGTACTTAGTGCTCATAATCCCTATTGGGAGTTTGAAGAGCAGACACATGGGGAGATGCTAACAAGAGAAGTTATTGAATTTGATGCAAACTCACAAAATCCAGCAGAAAGAACAGATAATCCTCCAGAATATATCAGGTATATATTTGGCCATGATCCTGAATGTGATCCAACTATAGTGGTTTCTTTACCAGAGCGAGCAAAAAAAGACCTCGGATATGAACATTTCCGTATAGAGGAATTACCACATTACCTTATTTTTGTAAGAGGTAACGAAAACAGAGTAGTTCCAAGAGACAATCTAATAGCAATTGTAACAAGAGAAGGGATTATAGATTATGCAGAGGGTGGTCCTGGTTATCATGATCCAAGACCAGATAAAGCTCCGCCTGATCATTTTGAACCTATAACTGATGATCCATTTATGAGAATTGCACAAAGATATTATAACATGGATGGTCCACATCACGCAATAGCTACAACAATCAACTCAAACTGGTCTAGGGATGGTTGGAGAGGTTATGCAGCACATACTTGTCCCTCTTTAAGAACTCTGCTTAGCTTTACTGAATTTGGGGTAAGGGATAGGGGACCAAATCTGACTAGGTTCCAATCTACAGTTAATATTCATTATCTAGTTTCAGGCAGTCTTTATAGGAAAAA
>CAZYEG010000287.1:0-2139 GCA_964646365.1 uncultured Methanosarcinales archaeon | reverse complement strand
AGTGCTTAAACAGATGACTTTTTTTACATTATTTTCAATAGCTGAAGACAATACGTTTTCCGTCCCCAACACATTTGTTTTCACTGCCTCTAGAGGAAAAAACTCACAACTAGGCACTTGTTTCAAAGCAGCTGCGTGAAAAACAAAATCAACATTTTTCATAGCAATGTTAATTGTACTTTTATCTCTAACATCTCCAATAAAGAATTTGATTTTCTGGTTATTGTATTTTTTTCTCATATCATGCTGCTTCTTTTCATCTCTTGAAAAAATCCTGATTTCCTTTAAGTCAGAATCAAGAAATCTGTTTAAAACAGCATTTCCAAATGATCCAGTTCCACCAGTTATTAATAACGTTTTATTTTTAAACAATTTCATCACTCTTTTCTGTTAATCTCATTAAAATGTCTATATGTTTCTTAGAGATTATTTCTAATGTATAATTTTTTTCATAAAAGCCAGGGTCATACTCTATTGATTCACTCTTAATCTTATCAATGAAGTTATATAATTTTTCTAATGTGCTTTCTCCTAGTTTGTTAACCACTAGAGAATTCCCATACTCATTTAGCACCATTTCTGATTCACCACTAATTATGGCTAATATTGGTTTCTTTGATGCAATGTAACCCTGAACTTTTCCAGGAAGCGTTCTTCTAATATCTTCTGAATCAACTAACGAAAGAAACAATATATCAGCTTTTTCATAAAAATACGGCATATATTTAACATCTAGCCTTCCATAGAAATCAAAATACATATTTAAATTAAAAGCATTTATATCTTTTATCATTTGGCCTTTATAAGAACCATCACCAACAATCTGAAAAACTATATCTGTTACTTCTCTTTCCTTGAGAATTCTACTTATATCAATCAAAGATCGTAAATTTTGAGCCTCTCCTATATTACCAGCAAATAGTATTTTCGTCTTATCACCGTGTTCTTTATAACGTTTGAACTCTATGATTTCATTATTAAATACATCTTCGGCATGGTTAGGAACATACTCATATTCTGTTTCAAAATTTATACCTAAATTAACTAGATACTCCTCAAATAGTTTTGATGTTCCACCAATAACCGTTGCTTTAGAGTATATTCTTCTAGAATGCTTTAGCACTTTTCTATAAAGCCAATTCTTATCTGAAATCCCTGTCACTGTCTTAAAACTTGAAGGCCATAAATCTAACACATACAAGTAGTGCTTAATACGTTGCTTTTTTGCAACTATATTAGCAGGTATAACTGAATACACAGGGCTTAAGCCATACGTCATTACGACATCAAACTTTTCTTGATTAGTCCATGCTTTCATAATTCCAAAAAACATAAACGACAAATAATTTAATGCTAGAAAAACTTTTCCTTTTAACCTTGGCAACTCAAAAATCCTACTAACTCTAACACCATTTATTATCTCTTTCCTTTTTCGGAAAATCCCATAGCCTTCAAAATACCTACCTTTGGGATAATTCGGTATGTTCGACCAAACCGTCACATCATAAACTTCGGTAAACTTCTCAGCTAGCTCATTAATACGAAAATGTTCAGGATAAAAATGAGGAGTAACAATTAACAACTTCTTTTTCATTATTTCACTACTCTTTCGAAGTGAAGATAATTCCCCTCTTCAGTTAACTTCAACCCGTAATATTTTACAAATTCCTCAAATTTTGTTTGTTTTGAGATTCCTTTTGAGGAATTTCTGTTAAACACAACGCGAACAGTATCCAATATAATCTCTAAATCTCTAAGGAAAGAGTAATTACGAATATATAGTAAGTCTAAACGGAGTTTATCTTCAAAAGAAGTATCATATCTACCACGTGTTTGTGCCAAGCCAGTAATTCCAGCTTTAACATTTGCTCTAAACTTAAAGTGGTTATTATGCTCCTCAAATTCCTCAACCTCTTCGGTCCTCAATGCTCTAGGACCTACAAGGCTCATCTCACCTTTTAACACATTAATTAATTGAGGTAGTTCATCTATTCGAGTAGCGCGTATAAATTTCCCAAATGGTGTTATTCTAGAATCATTTTCTGAAGCTTGAACAGCACCAGTATTCTTTTCAGCGTTTGGTATCATTGATCGAAACTTGTATATCCTAAATTTTGTATTTTCTCTAGTAACCCTATC
>CAZYEG010000286.1:0-2142 GCA_964646365.1 uncultured Methanosarcinales archaeon | reverse complement strand
AATTCTCATTTTGCAAAAACACGTCTCCATATCTTTTGTAGTTTTTATAAAACCAACATATCCGCCATAAAAACCACGACGATTCTTCTCAACTCCACGTATCAACTTCATTGCTTCAACTTTTGGTGCACCTGTAAGTGTTCCCATATTCATTGTCGCAAGATAAGCATGAAGACAGTCTAATTCCTTCTTCAACTCACCACGAACATTTGAAACAAGATGCTGTACATGAGAATATTTCTCAACCACAAATGGCTCATCAACAAAACGTGTACCCGCAACAGAAATTTTTGCAATATCATTTCTTGCAAGATCAATAAGCATAGTATGTTCAGAAAGTTCCTTCCTATCAATCTTTAATTCCGCTTCATAACGTGAATCAAGATCTGGATCAATTTCATCTTTAATCTTCCCTCTCGGTTTCGTCCCTGCAATAGGTCGCATCTCGACAATTCCATCCTGAACACGAACTGCAACTTCAGGAGAACTTCCAAGAAGTATACCAGTATCAGAATGCATATAGAACATATACGGTGAAGGATTTAATTTTTTCAATTTTGTATAAACATCAAGAGGTTCACAATTATAATTAGTCACAATAGTCCTCGAAGGAACGACCTGAAAGACATCGCCTTTCAAAATATTTTTTTTCAATTTCAAAACAATTTTCTCAAACTCACTTCTTGGAGTGTCTGTCACTACTTCCTTACGAACTTTCCCATACTCTCTTGGTTTCGGTAAATCATCATTCAATACTTTTTCATACTCTTCAATCTTTTTTACACAATCAGTAAAAACTTTCTCTCTATCATCATCCATTACTAGAGCATTAGAAACAAAATACGTTTTACCTTCTTCATGATTCATCATAAACAAATTATCTAAAAAATACATTTCATAATCTTCTTCATGAAACAATTCTTTTTGCTTCTTTGGCAAATCCTCAAACTGATCAATCAAATCATAAGAAATATTTCCAAAAAGTCCACCATAAGATAAGAAAGGAACTTCCATTGCTTTAAATTTAAACGCAACCGCTCTAATAATATCTATATGTGTCTTAAGTCTCATTCTTTCTTCTTCTGACACCTGCTCTCTTTTTGGTTTTAACACACCAACAATTGAATCTTTAGAATATGTTACTTCATCACAAAAATCAAAATCTCCTTTCAAAAATTTAAGCACTTTTTTACCTAATTTATTCAACGCTTTAATCTCAAACGTCTCCCCTCTACCTCTTAAAATCAAACAAGGATCCGCTGAGCCAACTGATAATTCACCGTATTTTTTCATAATATCTGCAGATTCAAGCATTATACAATTCTTTCTTCTACCATAATCAGTCAACTTAGAAAAAAATTCAATAGGATCTATCGATAGGTTATATTCCTTGTATATTGGCACAATACTTCCAATATCAGCATTTTTTACCTTATCAAAAAACTCTTTCATTAATTTCCCCCTTAAAGAGGTATTGCTGCATAAATCATTTAAGAACTTATTGGTGTTGCCAGGGGCAATCAACTTTTGTGCTTTTCATAACATTTTAGAAACAGAAACTCCTATTTAAACTTTTTGCTTTTATTTTAAAGAAAATACATATATTTACAACTAAAACAAACAATAAATGCAAAAAACCAAAAAAATATAGCTAACGCCAACCACCAAAAAGATACGATCTACAAACTAAGAAAATGACTTTACTCGTGCCAGGGATAATCAACTCGACTCATAATAGACAATAATCATTTTACATTTATAAACATTTTGCATACTTAGTTGCAAATTATTCAAAACTAAGCGTAGAAGAGAAATTTTCTCATAATCATACTCACTTTTTGGTAAGTTCATACCACTTTCCCCCAATCGAACTTATAAACAATACCACTCCTTTAAACGCCTCATATGTCAGGGGTTTACGCAACAGTATTATCATACTTTGTTTCAGAAGAGAATTTGAATGGGACAAACCCACTCTTTAGAATCAAACAGCATACAGACTTTGATAGTCTCGACGGACTCATAAGAACTGAGCCAATAGATATTCTTTCTGGAGAAGACACAATATTAACAGTTGGAAGACACCAAGATAGAGATATTGTAATTCCAGAATATCTCAGATGCATTTCAGACCTCCAATTA
>CAZYEG010000285.1:0-2178 GCA_964646365.1 uncultured Methanosarcinales archaeon | reverse complement strand
ATTTGGTCAATTGGTGACAGAACAAAAAAAGAGATGAAATATTCAAATCTTTGCAATGTTAACACAATTTGGTTAAAATCTGGAAAATTCGCAGAAGAACTACCAAGTTCTAAAGAAGAGACACCAAATTACACAGTAACTTCCTTTAAAGAAATAGAAGACATCATACAACTTAATTGATTTTCTTTTCATATCTTTTTTTAAATTCTTCAAATTGCCTAACATTCTTAGGATCTTTTGAATACTTACATCTTTCAAAATCAATCAGAACCGGTTTACCTTTAGAAACGATCACATTTGTAAATGGTCTTGTCATTTCTTGTTTTTCAATATTCAACTTGTCTAAAATTTTCAACTGCTTTTCAATATCAGCAATAACAGAAAGAACTTTTTTTCTTGATTTTTTTTCTATATAGTAATTAAAGTGAACACCATCTATTTTCTCCTCTATAATCATATCTTTATCACAAAAATACAACTTAGGGCCAATCCCTTCTAAATTCACCTTCTTCAAATACTTTCCTTCAATCTCAATTCTTGCACCAGCAGTAGATTCCGGGTTCTTAATCTTAATCACTGATTTCTTTTTTTTATAAACTCCAGAATAAACTAGCCCTCTTCTTCCTTTAGCTAAATACTCAACTTCTGAGACACCTACGTCTTCCATTTTTTTCAAAATTTCTTTCTTCTCTAACTTATACACATAGAGTTCTTCAAAGAAATGTTTCTCTTTAGATAACTCCTTAAAATCAAAAAGATTTCTTGCAATAATTTCATCAACTTTATCCTTAGTCGTAAGCGAAGAAAAAAGAAGCAATATAATTCCATCTTTACTCAAATATGTCGAAACATCATCAAGGAACCTTTCAACAACTTCATGACCTTTCTTGCCACCATATAAAGCAATATCTTCTATCCCTTCATCCTGTGGCAAATATGGCGGATTAAATATGATCGTATCAAACTTACCTTTAACTTTCGAAAACAGATCAGAAAATACAAATTTTATCCCTTTATGATTTTCTTTACAGTAATCCAAAGACTCTTTATCTAGATCAACCCCAGTTACATCTTTACTTTTCGTTAAAGCGGCTTTCGCCTGGATTCCAGACCCTGTTCCAACATCAAGCACTCTTCCAAAAGCATATTTCTTAACCTCTTTTTCGAGCTGATAAGAGTCTTCTTGTGGTTCATATAGCATTTTTTCGAAACCTTATTATAGTCAATAACACAAATATTCCTCAATGGTTTTTATAATTACTCTTTTAATAATAATTCTGATCATATCATATCTTCTCTTCGCAAAAATATACTTTTTAAGAGCTCCAAAACGAATTATCCCAAAAGGAAAAAATATCATCTCTCCTGCAAATGGGAAAATTGTTTCAATATTAAAAGTACCAGTAAATAATAATATCAAAATCAGAAAAGGTTTAATTGGCAAAATATCAACACTTTCAAAGTTCTTAGGAAAAAAAGAAGGTGTTATGGTTTCAATCATGATGAATATTAACAATATTCATGTACAGAGGGCACCTGTTTCAGGAAAAGTTGTATCAATAAAACACAACCCGGGCAAATTTGTTAATGCAGTAAAAGATGCAGAAAAAATGCGTTGGATTGAAAATGAGAACATTGAAACTATTATTAACAACAAAGAAATTGGCAAAGTAAAAATCATTCAGATTGCAGGCTTACTTGCTAGAAGATGTGTATCACTCGTGAAACCAAATCAAAACATTATTAAAGGACAAAAGATAGGTTTAATCAAGTTAGGCAGTCAAGTAACTATTATCATGCCTGCTAAGGTTAAATTAAAAATTAAGACCGGACAAAAAGTTATTGACGGTTCAACAATAATAGCTGAATACTGATGAAGATAAAAAACTTATTCAACATAAACCAAAGAATATCACGGTTCAAAAGACCACCACGTGCTATCACATTAATCTTCTTAAGAATATTGCTAACATTCCCTGCAGCATTAATGCTTATTGCAGGAAGAAACGAAATTGCAGTAGGATTTTTCATCCTTACAATATTCATGGGATACATTGATCTTTATTTTAGAAGAAAACAAGTTCTCGAAAGTCAACTAGTATCAATTCTTGACCCATTTGCAGATAAATTATTAATATTAACAACCGCTTTTATCCTTTGGAAGCAAGGCAAACTTTT
>CAZYEG010000284.1:0-2195 GCA_964646365.1 uncultured Methanosarcinales archaeon | reverse complement strand
ACTTACAAATACAGTTGGTATAAGCAAGATCAAGAACAAGGATTGACTCTTTGGAATCGCCTTGGTTCATCCTCGCAAATTGAAAACAGTGAAGTGGGACCTGATGGAGAAATTATTGGTACAATTGATTATGTCTCTGCACAGTTTGGTAATGGAAGTAAAGATGTCTCATTAGATGGAAGGATAGATTTTAACAATACTTTTTTCAATGGAAATGCAGGAACTGCAGAATGGTGGTTTATGACAGATTTCGATGTTCTTAATGGTGTTGCTGTACAAAGTTATTCAAACGAAAAGAAATTTGTTGAGCACATCCCGGGTACTGGATCTTTTATAGAATGGTTCTTTGATAGTAATGGGTTTGGTAGGAAATTACATTATAGAATAAGAGGAACATCCATCACTGCAGCAGTAGATGCAGATGGAGATTCGGATTTTACATGGAATGCTGATGAGTTGCATCATATGGCAGTCGCTTATAATCGGTCTGGAATTCCTGGACAGGGCGGCAAAACAATTATTGTATATTTGGATGGTGTAGAAGCAGGTAGTACTACCACAGATTGGGGAGAGTACATAAAAGGTACAACTGATATCAGCATACATTCAAGACCAGGTCAAAACTATTACAGCAATATGACCATGGATAATATCAAGTGGTACAATTATGCAAAAACTAGTTTCCCAAATCGACTTTCCGAATCGAATATGATTCTTAACGCAACCACTCTTATCACTGATGGATTAGTTGCTTACTGGCCATTAAACAATGATACAAGGGATTATTATGGGAGTAGTGATGCAGATCTCAACGGTGCAATACTAAATACTGTAAGCTCTGCAATTGGTGGCAGTTTTAATTTTGATGGTGTGGATGATTATATCGAAGTAGCTGATTCTCCTAACTTTAGATTACAGGAACATACGATAACAATGTGGTTTAAACTAGCAGATATTTTATCAGATGATTCACAGATTCTTTTATCTAAAGAAAGAAGAGGTGCTGCAGGAGGATATTCTCTCACTAAGAGAGATGTTGGTGGGAAATCCTTTTTGGACTATAAATTAATGACGAGTTCAGAGTACATATATCATCGTTATCAATTTGATTTCCAAATAGACACGTGGTATCAGGTAGCTGTGTCTTATAATGGAAACGATATGATTATTTATCTAAATGGAGAGTTGAGAAATACTACAGATATTGGTTCAATAACTATTCATCATGGCAGTCCTGCAGAAATCGGCATAGGGGCAGGTCCTCACTTCCCATCGTACCCTTTGAAAACACAGTTTTTTAATGGTTTCATTGACGAAGTAATGGTATTTAATCGTTCTTTATCAGAAGCAGAAATATCCCAACTCTATTACGGAGGACTTAACAATGGCCATTCACTAAACGCTTCACAAACATCATCAGGAGACAACTGGAAACTAGGAGTAACTCCAATAGATTACGATGAATTTGGATTAGAACAAAACTCATCAACTCTAACAATCCAAAACACAGCACCAACCACATCATCAATAATCTTAAACGCAACATCACCAACTAACGACACATATCAGAATCTAACATGTTACACAACAATTACAGATATTGATGCAACTGCAGTTTATGCAAATTATTCATGGTATAAAAATGGAATTGAACAGTCTTCTGGTCAGTCAGAAGTCGTAATAGATACACTAACAAATATATCAACAATAGATTCATCTTTAACCAAGAAGCATGATAACTGGACTTGTGAAGTTTATGGCTATGACGGAACAGATTATGAAGTTATCAAGACAAATGCAACAATCACCATTGGAAACGTTGCACCAATAACTCAATCAGTAATCCTAAATGCAACATTAGAAAACAATAACACTAACCAGAATCTTACATGTTACACCACTGTAACAGATGTGGATGAAGACACACTTTCTGCCAATTACAGTTGGTACAAAAACAGCGTTCAATATTCAACTGGACAAACAGCAGTAAGCAATAACACTCTCACGCTTGTTTCAACAATAGATTCATCATTGACAACCAAGCATGATAATTGGACATGTGAAATCTTTGCTTACGATGGCGGTGCATACGAGACCACCAAAACAAATTCTTCAACAATCACAGTCTTGAACACCGTACCAGAAATATTAACCTTATCATTAAATTCAACTTCTGTAAACAACTACACAACAGA
>CAZYEG010000283.1:0-2197 GCA_964646365.1 uncultured Methanosarcinales archaeon | reverse complement strand
GTAACTGTTATTTCTTTATCTCTCATTTTTTATCCCCCAGTCTTCATGTCAATGACATATTTTGATAGATATCCTGCCATTATTCCGTCGAATGTTGCGCCAAGCCCTGTCGTTGTTCCTTGAGCAGACTCGATGACTGGTGCAACTGTGTGGATCATCCCATCTATGTTTTCAGGATTTCCAAACTCGTGCCTAAAATCCTCTTCTTGTCTGTCTTGAAAATCCCAACTTCTTGCCCATCCTTCGCACGGGTATTCTCCAGTCTTGTAACGAAGACTTGTTGCGTCTGATGCAAGTCTTAAACAGTTGCCAAGCTCGTCTTGATCTAATCCTGCATATTCTCCTGTTGTGTAAAGCAATGCGCCAGATGCACCATGGCAGACTTTTATTTGATTTGGATTTGTTTCTATTCCGGCAGCAGTTGCGAGTTGGTCTAGTTCGGACATCATTTCAGAAAGATCACGAGTTTTTTCGCCCCCTACAGATCTATATACCTGAAATAATTCAGCGTCGTTAAAAGAAATTACATCACCCTTGTAGCAAACTTGGAGATATTTTGTAACTTTTTCTGGTGTGTATTTCCCGAAGGAATTTGTTCCGATATATACTCCTGTAAAATCTGTGCAATCATGAACACGATCTATTAATCCTTGATAGTCTTCTGGTTCTCCTTTGTTGAGTCCTCCAAGTCCTAAAAAAACATACTTGTTTCCTCTGCTTATATCTGTAAGATGTTCTCTGAGTGCAACTTCGCAAAGGGCTCTTATTGTACGTCCTTCAGAATGTGGCATCATAATTTTGAATCGTCCGCTTTTTGCTTCAAGACTTAGAGTTCTTGGATTGTGATGTGTCTGTTTGTTTCCTTCGAAAATATGATCGTATTTCTCATTTTTTCTGGATAATGATGCATGTACAGGATGAACAAGATTTCCAGCAAAGAACACTTCATTTATATTTCTGAAATATTCAAAATCAGCGATTCCGGATATTGCAGGACTTCCACCTATCTCTTCTATCCATTCTTCTTTTGGTAGATATCCGAGAGCTATGTTTTCAACTACACTTAACTCAGTGCTTCCAAGTCCACGTAATTCCTCGTCGTTAGCTTTCCCTGTCTGTACTTTGCTTATTATTTCTTTTGCTCTTTCGATATAAACATCGTTATCGATTCCATGCGTACTTTCTTCTAAAATTGCGACAATATCTTCGTCACTAAGTCTCACTTTTTCATCTAAAGTGCATTGTGTTGTCCATACTCTTGCGGTTGTCATTTTTTTTTCTCACCTATCTTACAAGTTCTCTTTTTCTTGAATCAAATGCCTCTGAGAGTTTTGGGAAATTGATTTCAACAACTCTTTGTAGGTCTTGATATCCTTCTTCTAGTGTCTGTCCGTTGGTGGCATTGATGTTGAGTGTGAATTCGTTTGCTTTAGATGACCCTCTGATGTTCCAGAATATTCCGTTTTGATCGTATATTATTCCGTCCGCACTAGATGCATTCTCAAAAGATTTAGACATTGCAGAATAGACGTCATCTTTAGCTTCGTTTGACTTAACTCTAATTTCTGGCCAGAATTGTCTACAGGAGTTTGCGATTGCTGTAACTTCGTCGTCAATTGTTCGTCCTTCGCTTGAAAGGTTTCCTGCAATCTTTATGAATTCAAAAGCGTTCATAAGTCCGTCATCGATTGCGTATTTGTCAAAATTGTGAAGCCCAATCTCTGCTCCACCTAAAACATTTCTTTGTTTGTCGGATTCTTTGTGTATCGATGCAATAAGATTTTTTCTTCCTCTTTTAGAACCTATAACTTCTATTCCTTCTGGTTCAAGTATTTCTCTTATTACAGATGCGAGTGCATATTCTGCAACAAACACTCCGTCACCATGCTCTTCTTTTAGTGCTCTTGCACGCATGACTGAAAAGTATGGAGTTGGCACTAGTCCATTTTGTGTCGCTATTCCGCATCTGTCACCATCACCATCTACAAGTATTGCAAGGTTGAACGGAACACCATAATCGGGAACATTGTCTGGGTTTGATGGGTCTGGTCCTCCAACAGTTCGTGCGAAATATGGATCAACAAATTGTCGGAATGGTAAAACAGAAATTCCTTTCTTTTCAGAAACTTTTTCAAATAATGAGTATGAAACACCTAGCATTGCATCGTAAACTATTCTAGTATTTTCTGGTTGGGTG
>CAZYEG010000282.1:0-2199 GCA_964646365.1 uncultured Methanosarcinales archaeon | reverse complement strand
GAATACTTCATCTGAATTAAAATGGGTAACTGACTACGAAGCATATAGAGGAAGAAAAAATTACGCGCAAAATACTGCCGGTGGATATTACGCTGCAAGGCTTCCTATCTTAGAAAAATTAAAATCTATGAAACGTCAGTCTTCCGTTCTTGCTTTACGTTTTATTACAGACGAATACGAAGTTCCTCTCGGTGTTTGGGTCGTTCGTGAAGCAACTCGTAAAGCAATGATGGGTAAATCTCTCAATTTCTCTACAAAAGAATTGATGATAAAATATGCAAAACTTATTATTCAAAAAAAATTCGGAGTTGACATACAGCAGATACTTGATGAATCAGTCATGCTCAAAACTCTCGGGACACAAAGTAAATTGAGTTCATTCTTTTAACATCGTCGGAAATCCTCCGAAATTTCTCAAGAAACACATATTAAAAAACTAAGATTTACTTATAGAAAGATATATAAACTGAAGTTAACTTACCTTAACTGTTAGTTAAATATATTAAATGAAACCAATAAATGCCTTAATATTTACGCTAATGAACAAAAGAATAATTGGTGCAAAACACACTAATGAAAAAAATATCATCCTCTCAAAAACAAAATGGGCATCAAGAGAAGAAATTAAAATATTTAAAAACGAATACAAAAAACTCATAGATGAAAGATTTGTTATTCGTATAAAAAAAAGGACAGGAAAAGGAAGCGACTGGCATATCAGTCTCAATCCACATAAAATAGGTGAAATAAATGAGCGGTATCTTTTGTGAACTCTACGGAGAAACTGTACACAACCAAATACTTGAATACGTCTTAGAAAACATGGACATAGATTTTGCAGTCTGTGACATGGTAAAAGAAATAGGAGTCTCTAAACCTAGAGCTTACCAGATAATTGATAATCTTCTTTCTTCTAAAATTGTTAAGAAGTCAAGAATTATTGGTGGAACACAACTCTATAAATTGAACAAAAACAATTCAAAATCAAAAATTCTCATAAAACATTTCAAGGACTGTCTTAAGATTATACTTGTCGAAAGATAATATTTTACATTTACCAATCTCATTTCCATTTCCCTATAACCATCTCAACAACATCAATACAACTAGAATAGCAACAATCGTTATGACCACTAGCCATCCTGGAGTTATACTTTCTCTTTGCTCTTCTTCTGGTGCTGAAACGAATTGATCCATTCCTTCCATCTTAATCACCCTATGAGTATAAATGTAGAATGGAGTATATGAATATTTATAACCACAATTGTGACTATAAATCGACATATTTATAAAGCTGATAAAGAATATTAACATATGGACATATCAATCTTAGAAGACATTGGCCTTACAGGCGCTGAAATAAAGGTGTTTATAACCCTCTTAGAATTAGGTTCTACCCAAGCAGGAAAAGTGGTAGAAAAGTCAGGCCTTCAAAACGCTGTTGTTCATAGAGCTTTTCATTCTTTGATTGAGAAAGGACTTGTCACATATATTCTTGAAGGAAAAATAAAGAAATACCAATCGATCGAACCTAAATTATTATTAACATTCATTGATGAAAAAAGGGATAAACTTTCTAAAATAATCCCTGAACTAGAAGCTAAAAAAAATCTTTTGAAAGAAAATCCTAAAGCTACAATCTTTCATGGTGTTAGAGGTGTTAAAGAACTCTTGTGGCATATAACAGATACAAAAAATGAAAAATATTACGGTTATGGAGGATCATTAGTAAGCAATGATATTACAGGAAAACATTTCTGGCTATCTTTCAACAATAGAAGATTAGAAAGAAACATAGCAGCAGAATTAATTTTTCACAAATCACTTGAATCCTGGGGCAAAAAGATAAGCAAGATGGGAAAGACTGTTGTAAAAGTAACCGAAAATGATTTTGAAGAATTAACTGAAACCGTTATCTGTGGTTCAAAAGTTGGAATCATCATTTGGCTTGATAAGCCTTTTGGGTTTTTGATTGAAGAAGATGCTGCAGCTCGTTCTTATAAAAAGTTCTTCGACATCCTATGGGAAAGTGAAAAAACAAAATAGCGTCGGAAATCATCCGTTTTTTCTTAAGTAACACATATTAAAAATTCTATATTACTTATTCTTGGCGAGGCCGAGTTGGCGGAAATGGTATACGCGTTTGCCTTATGAGCAGATAACCCGACCCGGGTTATCTGCTCATAAGGCAAACGCGTA
>CAZYEG010000281.1:0-2200 GCA_964646365.1 uncultured Methanosarcinales archaeon | reverse complement strand
AATTATTTACAATAAGGTGATAGACACATGAAAAAGACAATAATAGTTTTAATGATACTTTTAGTAGGTTTATTTATAGGATGCACTAACGACGATCTTGTTGGAGACGCAGCTGAAGCGCTTGCGGAAGGAAAATACAAGATACTTAGAACGGATCTTTCTGGGCATGAAGGTTCTTCTGTTGTTATTGATTTAATAGCAGAACTCAATGCGGGATATGGTGCCGAGACGATGGATTTCTCTGAAAGGAATACATACGCCCGAACAATTGGCGTACTTTTTACGGACGGACCAGAAATCTCTGAAGTTCCTATAACTCCTCCATCTGTAGGTGTTAAGGTGGAGTCAAGAAGTGAAAAGATCTGGGCTGTTGGCGTTACTAATGAAGATCTTTTAGCAGGTGTTGAATATCTTGCTTATAATTTGGATTATCTTGCTACTAATGATGTGTGTAAACTGATTATTAATGGAGTGACGACAGATTGTCCTACTATTGCTTGTTATATGAACTCTGATTGCGGTAACTCTAGTGCTTCTAGATATTGTGATGGAAGTATGGCAGTTATTTCTTCAGAAATGCATAATTGTACTAATCCAGGAACAGTTAATAGTCAATGTGTTGGTGGTGGAAGCGGATCTTCTACCCCTTGTTCAGTTGCTTGTAATAATGGTCACTGTGTTGATTCTAATACATTTGCTATAGTTCTTGGAGAAACAGAACTTGCAACAGTTGGTAGTGTAGAGTTAGAGATGAGTGTTGTGAATTTTACACCCTCATATGCTATGTTAAATATTAATGGAGAGTCAAAGGGGGTTGCACAATCTGATACTGTCAATGTCGGCGGTGTTGAAGTGTTTGTTGTTATGTTAGATAATATTAATGAAGCAGTAGTTTTTGATGTAAATGTTGATGAAAGGGTTATGCCAAATCCAGTTTTACATTATCCTTTTAATGGTGACGTGAAAGATGCTTCAGGTAATGATAATGGTGCAACAAATTTTGGTGCAATACTTACTTCAGATAGAAATGGTAATTCAAATAGTGCTTACTATTTTGATGGAAATGATTATATGACGTTTGCAGTTGATTCTCTTCCTAGTGGATTAGAGGCAAGAAGTATGTGTGCTTGGGCAAAGACTGATACAATTGCAAGCGGATATAAATGGATTGTTGCTTATGGTACAGGTTCTGCTATAAGGCAATGTTTATTGGAAAATCAGGAACAGATGCTCTTAATGGAGGAGGTTATGGTAATGATTTGACCTCTTCAGGATTTTGGAAAGTTGGTGAATGGGATCACATATGCCTGACTTATGATGGAACAACTGCCAATTTATATGCAAATGGTGATCTGATCAAGTCTTCTCCAAGGTCGTGGAATCTTGTAAAGAATATAGGAAGAATTGGCAGGCAAGTAAATCCATATAACGAATATTGGAAAGGTTCAATTGATGATGTGAGAATATATAATACTGCTTTGACACAATCTGAAATACAGAATATTATGGGAGGAAGCCCTGCTCCTATTGAAGAACCAAATGCTCTTGTAGCGCATTACGAATTGAATGGTGGTGCTCAAGATTCTTCTGGAAAAAATAATCATGGAACCCTTAGTGGTGCAGTGTCTTCATCTGATAGGTTTGGAAATTCAAACAATGCTTTAAGCTTTGACGGAATAGATGATAAGATAGTATTGCCTTCAATTCCTGCATTAAGCAGTGAAAAGATTACAATCTCAGCTTGGATGCAGGTGGATTCATTCCCAGAAACATTTACAGATTATGCGCCAATTGTTACTCAGTATAACTCAAATGATGATGGCTATTATCTATATGTTAAATACAATAGAAAACCATCTTTCTATATTGGTTGTGGTACATACTTAGATGTGGAATCAAACTCTAGCATTGAATCTGGGAAATGGTATCACATTACAGGTGTTCATGATGGAAGCACGATTAAGATTTATGTCGATGGAGTATTAAAAAATACAGCTAGTGCATCAGGCTGCAGTGGAGTGGTAGAAGACGCATACATTGGTTTTGATGATGTTTATAACGATTCATTTGCAGGAAAGATTGATGAAGTTATGATACATAATTATGCTTTAACTGCTAATGAGATTCAAACTATTATGGGCGATATGCCTGAAGAACCGGTTTGCATAGGTGCTCCAGGTTATGAACATATTTGTATGGA
>CAZYEG010000280.1:0-2205 GCA_964646365.1 uncultured Methanosarcinales archaeon | reverse complement strand
AAATAATAATATGCCCAGGCAATCATGACGCATTAAGAATAGCAGAACCACAACCTCCACTTATCAAAGAATACACACAAACAATTTATGATCTTCCAAATACAACTATTGTGTCTAATCCTTCTCTTGTCAACATTCACAAAACAGAAAATTTTCCAGGATTTAATGTTCTATTATATCACGGCTACAGTTTTGACTATTATATTTCAAATGTAGATGATATAAGAAACAATGGAGGATATGATCGTGCGGATCTTGTAATGAAATTTTTACTAAAAAGAAGACATCTTGCACCAGCACATACATCAAACCTTTATATCCCAGAAGAAGAATTAGATCCACTTATTATTGCGCCAACAAAAGAATTTTTGCCAGACATTTTTGCGACTGGCCACATCCATAAAGCATGCATATCAAAATACAAAGACATCACACTTATTTGTGGATCTTGTTGGCAATCAACAACACCATTCCAGGTTAAAATTGGCCACCATCCAGAACCAGCAAGAATACCAACAATGAACCTGCAAACAGGACACACAAAAATGATTAGGTTTTAGAAATGGAAGAAATATCATCAGACATGAAAAAATATTTTGAAGACATTCAAGAAGGAGTCTCAAAATGTTACAAAATAGCCAAGGAGGCAAGAAGTCTTGGAAAAGACCCAGAAAAAAAAGTAGACATTCCGCTAACTAAAAACATGGCTGAACGGGTAGTAGGTTTAATTTCTTCTGTTACTGATAAATTAAAAGGAACCTCCATGGTCAAAAGAATATTTGAACTTGAAAAACAATATGGCAAATTAGATTGGAGAGTAGCATTAAAAATTGCCGAAGAAGTATCTACCGGCAAATTTTGTAAATTTGATACAGAAGAAGAAGCCATGGAAATAGGAATTCGGGTAGGTTTTGCTTACAACACAGTTGGTGTAGTAGCCGCACCGCTTGAAGGATTTGTCCAATTAAAAACAAAAACCCGAGCAGATGGAAACAAGTATGTTTCTGTATGGTATTCTGGTCCAATAAGAGGAGCGGGTGGAACGGCAGCAGCATTTTCTGTTATTCTTGTTGATTATGTTAGACAAAAAATGGGATATAAACCATATGACCCAACCGATCAAGAAATAAAAAGACAGATAACAGAAATATTTGATTATAATGAACGTGTAACAAATCTTCAATATTTACCTTCAGAAAAAGAATTAGAATTTTTATTAAAACATATTCCTGTTGAAATCAATGGTAGTCCGACAGAAAAAATTGAAGTATCAAACTATAAAGACTTACCACGGATAGAAACAAATAGAATAAGAGGAGGAACATGTTTGGTCATTGCAGAAGGCCTTTCTCAAAAAGCAAAAAAACTGTGGAAAAGATTAGAGATTTGGGGAAAAGATTTTGATCTTCAATGGGATTTTTTAAATGAATTTCTAAAGATTCAAGAAGAAATAAAATCTAAAACAACATCAAAAGAAACAGAAAAAACCAAGCTCTCACCCAATTATACTTATATTGCAGATTTAGTTGCAGGCAGGCCAGTTCTAGGAATGCCAATGCAGCCAGGAGGATTTAGATTAAGATACGGTAGAACTAGGGTTTCTGGTTTTAGTGCATCATCAATCAGCCCAGCAACAATGGAAGTGTTGAATCATTTTATTGCCGTAGGTACACAGCTTAAAGTAGAACGACCAGGAAAAGCAGCATCTATGACAGCATGTGATTCTATTGATGGTCCGATAGTTTGCTTAACCAATGGGAATGTTAAATATCTTAAGAATGAAAGTATGGCAAAAAAATATGTTAAAGACATTAAAAAAATACTTTTTTTAGGAGATATCCTTTTTAATTATGGAGATTTTTCAGAAAACGGGCACAAATTGATTCCTTCAGGATACTGTAATGAGTGGTACGTTTTAGAAATAGAAAAAGCGATTGTTGATATGTTTGGAAGTATGGCAATAGAAAAGGCAGCAGAATTAGTAAATATCAATCCAGAAGATTTACAAAAACTTCTTTCTAGTCCGTTTAAAACAGAAATAACATTTGATGCATCAAAAGAAATATCGCTAAAACTTCACGTGCCACTTTCTCCATCATTCACATTTTTTTATTCAATACTAACTACAGACGAGCTTTCGCAATTGATACATACATTAAAAGATTCAAAATTTGGATCAAACAAGAATTCACCAGACAAAATAAT
>CAZYEG010000279.1:0-2227 GCA_964646365.1 uncultured Methanosarcinales archaeon | reverse complement strand
AGCCCAAAACCTTTATCAGAAAACTAAGGACAAATTCTCAATTGCAACTAACATCGGAATTTAACGAAGTTTTTTCTTCAGAGATGGGTGAGGCTGAGGCAACCCACAGCCGAGACCCTCGAAGAAAAAATTTGGGAAAAATTAGTTGGAACGGAGTGGAGACTAATTTTGCCGTTAAATTCCTGTTAGTTACTTTCCCAGTTACGAGCGAAGCGGAGTTCTGGAAAATTGCGTAGCAAAGTTTTTGAATTACTATATCAATTCGACCGTAGGGAGACTATAGAACTCTTTGAAAAACCCCATCGCCATTTTTTCCCGTGAATATCAAAAAAGTCACATCCCGACGACAAAGGCACTATCAGAGCTAAATGCAAGCGATTTGACAAAATTTTTGATTTATTTTGCCTTTAACCTGCACCGACGATATAATACGCACGAAATCAAATTTTAAAAATAAGCTCATAGGTTTTTCAAAGCGTTCCTATATGTGCGTAGCACGGGGGGAGTCCAGATTTTTTGTTTCTTTTTTCTAAAAAAAGAAAATAGGGGGCTTTTACTTTTGGTTCTTTTTCTAAAAGAACAACAAGATATCCTAAATTGATTTCCGTAAGATTTATATATTAGTTGTATTATTAAT
The DNA here is from genome assembly GCA_964646365.1 of uncultured Methanosarcinales archaeon. Lineage (GTDB taxonomy): Archaea > Nanobdellota > Nanobdellia > Woesearchaeales > CAZYEG01 > CAZYEG01. The sequence goes on along the minus strand of CAZYEG010000279.1, from coordinate 1,590 downwards.
CATACATATGTATGAAAAAATAAAGATAACTGAAAATACACTGCAAGTTCTTTCTCTATTTACTAATGATTTTAGTAGGGAATACTATATTAGAGAAGTTAAAAAATTGTTAAAAATAAGTCCAAGAACTGCCCAGCTTATTCTTGAAGATTTAGAAGATAAAGGGGTTATTGAATCTAAAATAAGGGGCAAGATTAGAACATATAAAATAAAATTAAGTGAGTTCACTAAAAGATATTTTGTTTTTGTGGAACAATATAAGGCGATTGTGTTTTTGGAAAAGAATCTTATGGTAAAAGAAATTGTGGAAAAGATAACTCCAGATATTAAAGGCATAGGGATTATTTTTGGAAGCTACGTTAAAGGAATCGAAAAAAAAGATTCTGATTTAGATATTTTTGTAGCAGGTAATTATAATAAAGAGAAAATAAAAAAAGTTTCAAAGAATTTAGGGATAGATATAAGCGTGAAGTGTTACCCAATAAAGACTTTTGAAAAGAACATAAATAAAGATATTCTGTTAAAAGAAATATTAAAAAATCATATAGTTTTTATTAATGTAGAACAATTTATACAATCTGTGCTGAAAAATGGATAAAATAAAATGGTGTGCTGGAAAGAAAGGAGGATTAAGCTTAATTGAGCCAAATTCAAATCTTGCAGAAGCTTATATTAAAAAAGCTGAAGAGGCTCTTGAATCGATGAGGGTAAATATCATAAAAGATTGGAAGATTTCGACTGCTTATTATACTCTATACTTTTCACTTTATTCTATACTAACAAAGATAGGGATAAAATGTGAAATTCATTCCTGCACAATAGAATTTGCAAAGAGATTTCTTAAAGATTATTTCAACGAGGAAGAATTAGACTTTACTGAGGATTCATTAAAAGCGAGAATAGATTCTCAATATTATATTGACAAAACTGTTCCTGATGAACAATATAATAAAATGATTACGAAAGCTCCTGAATTTTTGGTTAAATGTAAGTCTATTCTCATCAAATTAAATGAAAAGAAGGTTAATGAGATAAGAAGTAAATTTCAAGCAGAGTTAAATAAAAATGGTTGATAAGCATAAGAATACAGAAAAAAAGAGGACTGCTGAAAAAGTATTTAGTTTGATTGGCGGATTTTTAGCTTTAATTATATCATTGATTACTTTACTTGTTGTATCCATAACAGATAGTGCTGATTTTAAGATTATTCTTTTATTAATCTCGTCATTGATTATAGTGGTTTCAGGATTTTTATTGAATAAAAAGACAAGTTTGGCATTCTCTTTAATGATTATTTTTTCAATTGTTGGATTATTGACTAATGTTCTGATATTTATCTTCCCATTTATATTTATCTTAATTGGATTATTTACTGGAATTATAAAAGGCAGAACAATTGGAAATTTTATCTTTTCAACAATGAAAGCAATTTTAGTATCTGTTTTATTAGTTTTTCTTGTAGTTTATCTTGGATTTTTTCAGCCAATAATTTCAAAAAATAGCGAGGTTAATAATCTCTTTACAAAGATGGATAATCTTGAAAAAGATTTTGGTATGGCTGGAACTGAAAAAGAAATTAAATATGATATC
>CAZYEG010000278.1:0-2245 GCA_964646365.1 uncultured Methanosarcinales archaeon | reverse complement strand
TTATCCAGAGGTTAATAATTTTCATGTGACCGTGCTTGAGAAGAAGAATGGTATTGTATTTTTACATAAGATTGAAGAGGGTGGGACTGATCGAAGTTATGGAATTGAAGTTGCAAAGCTTGCAGGTCTTCCTAAAGACTTGATTGAGAGTGCTCGCGATGTTATGAGTTCTCTTGAAGTTGAAGACGAGGTTGCTGAAAAGTTGAAGCCGCTTAAAGGCAAAAGTAAGCATGAGAAAATTGAAGTAGGTAATCAATTAAAATTGGATGAGTTTTAGATGGAAAGAAAATTATTTTATGCAGTTGACAAGAATGGTAATAAAGTTTTAATTGATAGTCTTCGTGAGAAAGAAGGAGATTTTTTTTGTCCATTTTGTAAGAAAAAAGTAGTTCCGAAGATGGGTGAGAAGAAGGTTTGGCATTTTGCACATATTGGTGGTGAGTGTGTTTCTTCTGGTTATGAAGAAGGAATGAATCGGTCGCTAGGAGATTATAAGGTCAACAAAATTGATGTTTCTGATATCCCTTTTGAGACTGATAAGTTTACATGTAAACTCTGTGGGACTGCTTCGATGAAGGAGAATGGCGTAAAGCTTGCTGCCGGGTTTATTTGTAAAGAGTGTTATAAGAATCGAGATGTTTCTGAGATTCGAGAATTGATGTGATGTCTTATATTGGACAAAAAAGACTGAAATGTTGTGTTTTGGTCATAGTATTTATAAGCGAAAATGCATTTTCTTATTCCTTGATATGGCTGTGAAAAGACATAATAGGGATATTGAAGGTATCGTCAATGAGGTTGGTGTAAGAACTAGTGCTCACTGGGCGAAAGAGCTTCATACTCTTCCGGATGATCAAATTGGTGTAATTAAGGCTAGTGGTAAAGTTGTTAGTCCATCTTATGCAGGTATGCGTGGTGGGTTTGGTGGTCTTGAAAGATTTTCTGCAGAAACAGCATTTCTTAATAAATACGGTTTTCGTATTCCTATTGTTACTGGAGGTGGAGTAATTTATGATGAGCTTCCATCTTATCAAAATAATAAAAGTAAAGTTAATGGGCTTCGTGTTACATCTAAGCAATTAATTGATGACATGGTTCCTGTTGCACAGGAACATCAACAGTTGGTGGTTGAAACGTTGATAAAATATGGTGTTGATGCAGTTGCTATAGATTCGCATGACATTGTAATGAGGCCACATGGCCCAGAACGAAATGAATTGGGAGACCTTGTTGACATGGGATTTGTTGGTGATGTTGAATATATTAATACAAAAGAAATTCGAAGGGCTATTGCAAATGGTCAGTGGCCGGTGATTAATCATATAGGTTATGATGTACAGGGGCAGGCACATAATGGTAATGCAACTGTTGTTGCTGCTGAACTTCTCAAATACATGAGGGCAAAAAAGTTAGTTCTTATTGGAGATACGCCTGTTAAGGAGGAGGGTAAAGTTATTACTGATATTAACTCTCAACTTGATTGGGACTTCCTTGTTCGTACTGGGATTGTTGATGGCGGGATGATTACAAATGGCTATACTGGTTTTGATGCAATAAAAACACTTGGTCCAGGACATTATGTTCATATAATTTCTCTTGAACAAGAAGAAGATAGTGGAAAGGTTACGTCTGTTGGTCTTGCTAAAGAACTTCTTGGTGATGGAAGTGGTACACAGATAAGTATACCTCCTTTGATGTCTTCATATTCTTATGATTCTGTTGATTGTGATTTAGTATATGATATTATGGAAGAAGTGTTTTCAGAAAAAGGAAAACATGTTGTAGGTACTTATTTTGATGGTCTTGAATCCCGTGATCCGACAATTTATCTTGATGCAATGCACGAAGAGCCACATGGTGGTGCAGTAGGATATGATTTAGGAGGAGAATTTGAGGGTGTTGAATATCTTTGTAAGATTTTTACCCATAAAGATTATGAAGGACTTGGTATTGCAAGAGCGGCAATTACTGCAGCGGTAAAATCAACTGGTTCTATTGCCTTTAGGGTTTGTAAAGATAATAAAGATGCAGTTTGTGCTTATGAGAGAATTATTGAACATATGCCTTCGAGTGATTCAGTGGATTGTGGAGATTATCGTGTAATGAGTGTTGGTGTTGATCCAGAGATGCGATCTTCTCTTTATCAGAATGTTGCAGCAATGGAAAAAACAGTTGTTTCTCCTAATTGATAAGATATGCTCTGTCGTTTTTTCTTACTTTTTTTGTTTTGATAGTGATAGTGTCG
>CAZYEG010000277.1:0-2246 GCA_964646365.1 uncultured Methanosarcinales archaeon | reverse complement strand
ATTTCGTCTAGAAATGATTCTTTCGCTAATCTGTAATTGGAATCTACATGATCATTTGGAACGATTCGTTCGTCAACAAATCGAATTTGGATTCTTTCCCATGGTAGATCTGTTTGTTTGAGTTCTTCAAAAATGTCTTTAATACTTCTTCCTCCCGGTATTCCAAGTACTATATTGCCGTCTGTTTGCTCTATTTCTTGTTTTATTATCTCAACAGCTTTTTTTGCAAGCTCTTTTCGATTTTTATTATAGATTGTTTTTGTCATTTTGGTTGTTTGTGTCCACCGAATCCAAACCTTAGTGCCTGGACAACTTTGCCTTGATACCTTTTTGATTTTTTTGATTTTAATCTTGCATCTACGCTACCTTGTATTATTGGTACTGGGACTTTTAGTGATTTAGCAGTTTTTGCAGTCCATTCTCCTTCGCCGGAAAGACCGACGACCCCAGAGTATTTTTTTAAGTTTTTGTCTTCTTTGTAGGCGTCATTTAGAAGTTCAATTAACCAACTTCTTATGACTGAACCATTGCTCCATACTTTTGTTAGTAGTTCGTTATTAATTTTAAAATTTGATTTTTGAATTATTTCCATACCTTCTCCGATGGATTGCATCATTCCGTATTCTATTCCGTTATGAATCATTTTGACAAAATGTCCTGATCCAGATTTTCCGAAGTAACCGTATCCATCTTTAAGACAGACATCCTTTATGAGTGGTCTGATTTTATTGTAACTCTTTTCTGGGCCACCTATCATCATGTTTGCACCGTTTCTTGCGCCACTTATGCCTCCGGAGGTTCCGATGTCGAGAAGTGTGATTCCTTTTTTCTTTAGTGAATTTGATCGTTTTATTGTGTCTTTGTAAAAAGAATTCCCACCATCAATTAGAATATCTCCTTTTTTTAGATGAGGGATTAATGATTTTATTACAATGTCAACAGGTTTTCCTGCAGTGATCATTAACCAGATGATTTTTTGTTTTCCGAGTTTTTTTGTAAACTCTTCAACTGAGAATGATGGAATAATTCCAGATCTAGCAGCTTTTTTTATTTTTTTTGGGTCTCTATTGTATGCTACAACCTTATGGCCGTGCTCAATCATGTTTTTTGCTAGAGCGCCACCCATTCTTCCTAATCCAATTAGTCCAATTCTCATGAAAATCACCTTGATTTCTTTTAAATTATAATCTATTCTTTTTCATATTTAATAATTGTGACTATATTTCATAAATTGGCAAACTATATATATCAATTCGAATTCGTGTTTTTTGGGTGATTTATATGAAGATATTTGTTGATTCAGCAGACATAGAGGAAATCAAGCAGGCTTATGAGTGGGGCATTGCTGACGGTGTTACAACTAATCCTAGTCTTATGAAAAAGGCAGTAGATAAAAAGAAGGCAGCAGGAGAAGACGTCGATTTAAAATCATATATTAATGAAATTTTAGAGATTGCTAAAGGAACTCCGGTAAGCCTTGAAGTAACAGAGACGACATCTGAAGGTATGATTGCGCAGGGAGAAAAGCTTTTTGAGATGTTTAATCCAGTAGCAAAGAATGTATACATTAAGATTCCAGTAAATCCAGCATTTAAGGATGGAGACAGTACGCATTTTGATGGTATAAAGGCGATAAAACATCTTTCTTCAAAAGGTATACCAATTAACTGTACATTAATATTTACAGCGGAACAAGCGCTTTTAGCAGCAAAGGCAGGAGCTAGTTTCTTGTCTCCATTTGCAGGTAGAATTGATGATCTTATAAGAAAAAATGCAGGAATGAATTTTGATAAGACAGATTATTATCCAATGGAAGGAGCAGAAAAGGATGGCGAAATGCTAAATGATAATGGAGTAGTTTCTGGAGTAGACCTTGTTCAGCAGTGTGTTGTTATGAAGCAAAACTTTGGTTTTGATTCTGAGGTTTTAGCAGCATCATGCAGAAGTCCTCGTCAGGTGCGAGAGTCAGCTTTAGTCGGCGCAGATATTGCAACACTTCCTTTTGGTGTGATAAGAGATATGCTTAAACATCTTAAAACATTTGAAGGCATGGAAAAGTTTACAGCCGACATTGTTAACGAATATGTTGCATTAACTAAGTAATTATTAGTACTTTATTTATTTTTTATAATTCTTTTTTCTTTTTTTGTAATATTATATAGGAATTACTTTTATATAATAGGCATCTAACCTATAAGATAGTTGAGGTGATGAATATGACAGAACCTGTATCATGCCATAAAGGA
>CAZYEG010000276.1:618-2252 GCA_964646365.1 uncultured Methanosarcinales archaeon | reverse complement strand
ACGACTTTTTGATCTTGTCCAACGTAGCTGGTTTTTATGATCATGTCGAGGGAGAGCCATCTCTTTAGATAGTCGTACATGGTCTGCCGTGTGATTCCGGCATATGCACCCATCTCCTCGACGGTCATTATGCTTAAAGTTGGATTTTTTTCTTTTGCTGCTTTTTTTGCTCTTTCGTATAGCTCGATGAGGGTTCTACGCATTTTTTCTGTGGATCCTTTTTTTCTCGGCTCTAATCCAATTCTCTCGAGGACAATCGCTGCAAGTTCTTCTGAGTTTGGACTAAGTCCAGGTTCGGTTTGATTTAAGACGATTTTCATAGTATCTTTAAAGGTTAAGTTGTATATAAACTTTTCTAATTATGCCGACAAATAATCGGTATTATTGCTTGATTTATGCGATTAAAATTATTAAGAATTGATTAAAAGTTTTAATTTAATATATTATGGGAAAATAACGACTAAATTCTGGAATATGTTTTAATTCTGTATAAAAAAGAATGTTGTCGGCGTTATATCTTAATGATAGATTTTGTCAAAAATATGGACTTTTTTTGTATATTTTGTTTTTTCTTGTTTATTCGTAAAAAGTGAGGGTTAGTGTTGGATATATTGAATTCCAGATGGATAAAGGGTGGAGTAGTTGTGGGGGATTTTCACGATTAGTATAGAAAAACGGTTAGGCACCATGAAAATCAATGTATTATGTTGCACTTTTATCGTCGATAGGATTGGTATAGTTGATATAATACACATAAAGTGAGAATTGCACGCATATATTGTATCACCGAAAGTATTATATAAATTAAATTCCATATTGGTGGATATAGAGATTACCTAAGGGGGGAAATAAATGATAGAATTGGGCGGAAACATTTCTTTGGTAGGATTTAAGGAATTTGATGGTGGAGTGCTTGTTGTCGTTAAGAAGATTGTTGGTAGTTATGGCAAGAAGTTTGCTGATAGTTGTAAGAATTTTCAAGCTTTAAAGATTTCTGTAAAAAAAGTGCACGAAAGAGAGACTTCCGAAATATATGAGCTTCAGGCGCAGCTTGATGATAATGGGAAGATGTCTAATGCAGAAGTTGAAGATAGAAATCTGTTTGTAGCTTTGGATTCAGTCCTAAAGAAGATTGAAGCGATACACGCTTAGGTCGACAGTTCGTCTTGTAACAGTTTTTTAAAGTCTTTTTGTGTTATTAGATTTTCGTGTTTTACTTCGTCGGTCCTGTCTTCTAGGTCCTCAATTTCTTTCTTTTTAGCTTTTAATTTTAGAAGTTTAACAAATTCACTCATATTCGACATGCTGGCTTTTATTTGCTTTCGGATGTTTTGAAGTTCGTATTTTATTACTGTAATTTGTCCATCGATATATGCTTTTTCTTGTTCCAAAGAAAGGTCACTACTTGCAGATTCTTCGATAAATTTTTTACTTGCATTTTCTGCCTCTTTTACTCGACGTTCAATGTCTTTAACGGTTAGTTTAATCTCATCCTCATGATTTGATTTGCTTACTTGAGCAGGATTTGGACCCATTGGTTTTTTTTTGTTGAAAAAGGGGCATAGAATAATTTTTGAAATGGGAAATTTAAAAGAAATTGATGGTATGCTTTCTCCTGATGAGGTTTACCAGAA
>CAZYEG010000276.1:0-608 GCA_964646365.1 uncultured Methanosarcinales archaeon | reverse complement strand
AATAATTTTAGAAATTGGAATATTTAAAGATATTGAATTTACTTGCCTGGTGTTGGGATATAGGCGACGTCCATAGTGTAATGTTGGTCTAATGTTCTTGCGACACTATTTGTAACTTCTACTAGTCCTGTTACAAGATCTGCAAATCTTTGGTGGTCTCTTCTATCGTTTTTTACTGTTATGTGTAGAGAGTCTCCGCTAATATTAAATTCAAAGTTTTCTGATTCTGGAGCAACTTGTTCTAAGTATTCTTTAAGTCTTTCTGGTGTGCTTACGCTGATGCTTGCACTGAGTCCATTTTCTGTTGTATAGGATAATGTCGTATTTGTTTCCTCGTCTTTTTTGTACTCTATTGTATCTTTAAAATAGAATTCGTCACTTTTTCCACTTTTGAGCATTCTGTGGGAGAATTCAAAATCTCCGCTTTCTGGGGATGCTATTATTGTGTATAGTTGATCATCTAGTCCGCCTTCTTCAGGCATGTCTCTATACAGTTCTACGTGGTATTGGTCTACTTGTTTGTCGAGGCTGTTTAAGAATTGTCTTGTAAGTCCAACATTTCTTCCATTTTTAAATATAAGTTTTGTTGACCAGTTTTTGTTTTTGGA
>CAZYEG010000275.1:0-2285 GCA_964646365.1 uncultured Methanosarcinales archaeon | reverse complement strand
GATAACCACTTGTTAAATGAACTCTATCTGGGCCCGCATATGGAGCATCTGGTTTAACATCATTACCAGCAAAACTTGCAGTAGTACTAGCTAGTGCCATTAAGCCACCTGCAATATAAGAAGCTATTTTTTTATTCATTATTATTCACGGTGAAAACCCAACGTCCCCCTTTTACCCATATTTTTATTATTTTCTTTTACTTTAGCCTCCAAGAAACCATCTTTGTGTCTTGTTACTCTATGAAGCATGTCTGGACCGAAGTAAGCAATACTCATATCAATGCCATCTTCTTTTTCTAGTCTTAAACTTCCATCTACGTTTTGATAAATATATGGACAAATTTCTACCACATTATCTTCCATGTCTGGAGTATTAAAGACACCCACAACTGTTCCCGCAGGACCCTCATATGTAATTTCTCTTCCGATATATTTTACCCCTCTTGGTTGATTTTTTGTTTCCTTTTCCATAGTATATGGTAGCATAAAACCTTTATAAATGTTTTGGTTCTGTTGTATCTGGTGGGGGGTAACACAATAGGAAGATTTAAAAGGATGGGAATGTTAGGTTTGATATGGAAAAGGAACCATTGAGTAGACTAGAAAAACTTGCTGGAAAAGCAGCTGGAGCAGTAATTGCTATGGAATATTTTCTTTGTTATAATAATTACGATGGATTGCACACATCTGGGTTAAATTCTCCAGACAGATTTAGATGGTTACCAATTGAAGAGTCTAATTTCGGGGATACTCCTGAAATGTTTTCTGCGATTATTGCTTCAGGATTTATAGGAAATAAAATAAGAGAATATGGAGCCTCTAGACAAAATAAGTTTTTAGAAACTTGTGGAAAATATCTGCCAATAATTACTTCTGGGGTCGTTGGTACATATTATACCCTAGGAGAAACGATAGCCCCAAAGCTACTACCTGGAACTGCAGATTTAGCAGATGTACCAGCAGTGATAATTACAGCTATAGCCTCACCGATTGTAGCTAATTATCTTGTAAAATCTTGGAAGAATGGATGGAAAGAAAAAGCTACAAATCTTTTAATTCAAACAAATAGTGAAAATATTTTAGAGCAAAAATTATAAACTACTCTTGATTACCAAAAATCTCTATACCAGCATCTGTTATAAGTAAATTTACTGGACTTCTTACATGGTTTGTCCTTCGCATCTTTTTTATCCTAATTGATCTATCTGCTCCGCCCGCGATTCCGGTATCATAGAAAAATATAACAGAGTCTGATAGGAATTGTATAATATCTGTTTTTGAAAGGTCGGCTGAATGCGATTGATTAACATCTAATTCCATTGTTTCATCAGTGTAAAGTGTTGTAACTTTTAATCGCTTCATAAGGGAGGACAACTCAAATATTAATTCTCTAATTTTACCCTCCTCACTTTGGTTCATTGCTAGAACTGAAATTGGATCGAAACACACTCTTTGAATATTGTGCTTTGATATAAGACTAGTTAGTTCTGATTTTAATTCCCTTATGGAAGTTTCCGGAGAGAATTTTACAAATTTTATTTTTCCTTCTTCATTCATTTTATAGAAATCCCATCCGTGAGCTCTTGCATCCTCTGCTACATCAGACACATCTGGCTCAAATGAGCAATAAAGACCATTTTGATTAAATTTATTTTCTCCATCCCATAAAAATTGCAGTAAAAAAGTAGTCTTGCCAGTTCCAGGTCCACCGACTAAAACTGAATCAGAATTTCTAACAAGCCCCCCTTGGCAGAGTTCATCAAAACCTGGGATACCTGTCTTACAACGATCAATCACCTCTCCTGTCATATATCATCAAAGAAACTAATATTTATAAATGCTCTTATTTTAAATACAGCATGAAGACATTGAACTTGCATTGTGACTACATCAAATTTAAGGGCTTAAAAAAAGCCTTGAAAAGCATAGAGGAGATTGCGCCAAAACAAGAAATGGAAGGTGAGAGCAAAGATTGCCTTGTTGTTTTAACTGCTATTGAGAAGGGTGACGCTAAAGAATCCGTTAACAAACTTGTTGAGGATGTTAAAAATATTGCTGGACAGGTAAAAGCTGAGAACATTGTTCTTTATCCCTATGCGCATTTATCTAAAAACTTGGGAAGCCCATCTAGCGCCGTTGAAATATTAGATTTAGCTGCAGTTGAGTTAAAAAAAGACTTTGATGTTGTAAAAGCTCCATTTGGATATTATAAAGAGTTTGAGTTGAGGGTTAAGGGGCATCCATTAAGTGAATTAAGTAGGGAATTTATTATTGAGGGCGCACCT
>CAZYEG010000274.1:0-2287 GCA_964646365.1 uncultured Methanosarcinales archaeon | reverse complement strand
CAGAGATGGAATAAGTTTACAAAGAAAACATAAACAAATTCATTGGATTCGCAAACAACGTATGGGGAATAGAAGGGAACGACGAACAAACCGCACTAAAAGGAATCCAGGCAACTCGAGATTTCTTCAACTCACTTGGACTACCATCAACTCTAACTGAACTAGGAATAAAAGAATCTGATTTTGAAGCTATGGCAGAAAAAGCTACCATGTTTGGAACTCTAGGTAACTTTAAAAAAATAGAAAAAAAAGATGTTGTAAAAATCTACAACATGTCTACTCTCTAGCTAAAAATGCCCACCAAGGTTTATCAGTAGATAAAACCTCACCTGTTTCTGCATCTACTTTTGCTTCAATACTCATATCCATTGGTATAAAACCAAGTAGGTGCGAATCTTTAGTTGCCTCAATCTGATATACTGCTTGATCCGTTTCCTCAACTAGCACAGATTCCTCAATAGTATTTACATCCAGAATTGGAATAATATCCTCAGGCAAAATATCTATAGTGCTTATAGAACTATCATCCATTTCCATAACTATCTTAGAATCTGTAACATAAACATTTTCTTCAGTAACTGTTGGAATTGCACTTGTAAAAACAACTGCTTCTTCTGTTTTTTCAAATGTAACTCTAATCGGCTCAAACTTAACTGGATCCTCTGTTGGAGTTGCATTAAAATCAACTGCTGGCATAACATTCACATATACAACTGGCTCTTCCTCTGTTGGGCAAGTTATTATTTCACCATCACAAACACAACCAATTTGACAAACAACAACTTCTTCATCTATTATTGGACAAGTTACCATACCATCTTTGCAGTTGCAACTATTTGGACAGACTTCAGCAGCATCTTCTTCAATAGGACATGTTGTTGTCTTAGCATCACACTTACAACCAATTGGGCAAGCAATCACGTCCTCACATGTTCCTCTAGTTCCAACAATTCCTTCTGGGATAACTGCTTCTAAACCTGGACAGCATTCTAAATTATTATCCGGGACAACTGCTCCCAAACTTTCACCTTCTTCAACACATGCTGGCATGTCAATCTTTTCAGATGTAGTTCCAATTTCTGCTTTAACCTGCTTTGCCTCTACATTCACGGCTGTAACAGTTTTTACTTGATTTGCACTCACATCCATTGCTGTTGTTGTTATTTTTTCCTGACTCGCCCCAACTAAAGCATAAAATGCTCATAATCAATATTGTCATAATTTTTTTCATCATTTGGTATCACCTTCTCTTATTAATACGCATTTCTATATAAATACAGAAATAGACTTTAATTAGACTTAAAACTATTTAAGATTGCTCATAAGTTCCCATCAAAACTGCTTCTTCAATCTTATGCTCATCAACCTGCTCATAGAACTGTCCTCTTGTCTCCGCATCAATCTTACTAACATTCAATGCATACAACTTAAACATGTATCTATAGTTCCCTTTTGGCGGACATGGCCCTCCCCATTCCTTTCTATCCCATGAATTTGGAACCTCTTTACCAACTACAGAGTCTTCCTTAATTTCTTTAACCGTATGAGGTATATTTTTTACAAGCCAGTGTACCCATGTATCACTTGGCGCATCCGGATCATCAACTATCAAAGCAAAACTCTTTGTACCTTCCGGAACATCACTCCATGAAAGCTGCGGATTTATATCTTCTCCTTCACAAGTAAATTTACTAGGGATTTTCCCCCCATTCTTAAAAGCGTGCGATTTTAATTCCATTTTAACATTACCTCCATTACTACAAGAAACAATAAACATGCATATTGCCAGGAAAACTACTATTTTTCCTATCATCCTAAAATAATAATAAAAGAATTATATATAATTTTTCATACTTAAAAATAAGTAAAAGAAAAAAAATAGAAGAAATTATTCTTCTTTAAGTGCTGCGTGAGCAGCTGCAAGTCTTGCAATTGGTACTCTGAATGGAGAACAGCTTACTTCATCAAGACCAATTCTATGACAGAACTCAACTGATTCTTGTTCGCCACCATGTTCACCGCAGATTCCAATATGAATCTTTGGATTAGCCTTTTTAGCTTTCTCAACACAAATTTCCATTAACTTACCTACACCTGTTTGGTCGATGCTCTGGAAAGGATCTCTTTCATAGATACCCTCATCCACATATAGACCAAGGAATGAACCTGCATCGTCTCTTGAGAAACCGCATGTCATCTGTGTAAGGTCGTTTGTACCAAAGCTTAAGAATTCACATTCTCCTGCAAACTCATCTGCTGTTAAAGCTGCTCTTGGAACTTCAATCAT
>CAZYEG010000273.1:0-2288 GCA_964646365.1 uncultured Methanosarcinales archaeon | reverse complement strand
AAAACCAACAATCCTGCTGACAATTAGCATGTTCAGGAGTATTGCATATACCATCACCACAAACATATTCAAAATATTCTGGATTTTCACAATCTTCTGAACAGGTTTCTATGTTCTCTTCATAACAAACACCATCTCCACAAACTATATCCATTCTTTCAAGAAAAAATCTATCTTCATTACTTCCTATACAATTTGGTGAATTAAAGTTCTCAAAATTAAAGTCCATATGGTAGCCATTCCAATCAGTGGTATATGGATGTCCATTAAAATTTGGACATGGAAGTTCTACCTCTCGAATAATCAAATTATTTGGCAATATGTGATCTTCCATTAAGCTGGAAATAGTTTTTCTCTTAATTCCATCAGGATCATTTCTAGACATAATCTCAAACCAATCCTCAAGCAAACTTAAACTAACATCTGGTCCAAAAATAAAAGGATCTTGTGTATGAAACACATAACCAAAGAATTCGTCAGATTCCAGACTTAGATAATTATCTATTTTTTCCTGACTCATCCTATAACCTGCCTGAATTGGAAGGGTGTAAATTGTTCTTCCATTTAATGTTAGTTCTGTAGCCTTTGACGCTCGGCCATCTGGCCTACCATTTGTTTGATATAGATACGTACTTCCAATCTGTTCTAGATACTCTGGTGTACCAGTTACTTCTCCTATTAGCCCCGCAACTGTTCCTGATTTTATAGTATCTTGATATTCAGTGTTTAACAAAGCTTCATATTTATCCCAGTCACCGTCATTCCAGCAAGCATTACTATCATCTTTGCAAGAACTATAAGAATAAAGTCCTTGTGTATGAATTCCTATCTCATGCCCCTGCGCCTGCCAATCATGAACCTGTTTATACGCATACTGGTTATCTAACACCCATTGTGCATCTCCTGGCCAAAAAGTAATACTTACAAGAACGTTATAATCATTGGCCAAATCCATTATTTCAAGTAAATAACCCCATACATTCTTATCCAAACCTAACTGTTCCTCATGTATCTGTAGGAAGGAATATGGAACGTTATCTGGATTACAATCAATATTACAAGAATAATAATCTTCAGTTTCAGAACATATGTCATCACCACAGCCGTCTAAACCAGGACTAACATAACCCAAAATTCCTTCATAAGAATAACCAATATTTACGGCATTCAAGCTTCTCGTTAGGAGAAATTTCTCCATTACTGTCTAAGTCACATTCAGGAATGTCTAGTTAATCTTTTGCGGATACTGTTATTACATTTAAAATCAGAAATATCATCATTAAAAGAAGTATCTTTTTCATTTTATTAAATAATAATAATATTAATATAAATACTTATCGAAAAAACATTTAAAAACACGATACATCGTTTTACATAGACAAGATATATAAATCATTTAACTAAAATATATTCAAAATGCAAAACTTCGACTACCACATACCAACAGACATCTTCTTTGGTAAGGATCAGATCAAAAAGCTTGGCCCAGAACTAAAGAAGTACACAAACAAAATCCTTCTAGCTTACGGAGAAAAATCCATAAAAGAAACAGGACTATACGACCAAGTTGTAAAAATTCTAAAAGAAAACGAAATAGAATTCATAGAATTTCCTGGCATCATGTCCAACCCTACTTTAGAAAAAGTAAATGAAGGAATCAAACTCTGTAAAGACAATAACATCCCTTTCATTCTTGGAGTAGGCGGCGGATCTGTAATAGATTGCATAAAATCCATAGCTGCTGGCGCAAAGTACGATGGAGATGTCTGGGATTTCTATTCAAAAAAATGCGAACCAAAAGACGCAATCCCAATTGCATCCATTCTCACACTTTCCGCAGCGGCTTCAGAAATGAACGGAGGAAACGTTGTGACAAACACAGAAAAGAAAGAGAAACTTTCATTTGTATCAAATGTTTCTAGACCAAAATTCTCAATTCTTGATCCAACCTACACTTACACAGTCCCTAAATATCACAAAGCAGCAGGAATCGCAGACATTATGGCACACACATTCGAATGTTACTTTGACAAGCAAGATAGTGCCTACCTTCTAAACTCTATTGCTGAATCAATACTTAAAACATGTATCAAATATGGACCAATCACAATTAAAGAAAATGATTATGAAGCTCATGCAAACATTATGTGGGCAAGTTCTTTAGCACTAAACGGACTAATCAAATTCGGGAAACTCGGCGACTTCGCATGCCACAGAATGGAACATCCTCTTTCAGGCTTCTACAACATATCACATGGCGCAGGACTTGCAGTGCTTTTCCCGAACTG
>CAZYEG010000272.1:0-2291 GCA_964646365.1 uncultured Methanosarcinales archaeon | reverse complement strand
AGGTTATGTCGGTGCTGATATTGAGGCGGTTTGTAGAGAAGCTGCAATTCTAACACTTCGAAAAGATAATGCTGCACGAAAGGTTGGTAAAGTCGGATTTGAAGCTGCTATGAAAAAGATTGTTCCTTCAGTCACTAAAGAGATTGAAAATGAGTATGAAGAGCTTAAGAAAAATTTCTCATCGGCTACAGCAAGACAGATGAGTGCTGAAAAACCAGCTTATTTCGGATAGTTACTCTTCGCTTCTGGCCTCACATTCACCAGGTTTACAGAATTTCTTACAAAGAATTTTTACTTCGGTCACTTTTGGGTCTATCTGTTCTGCAAATGTTTCTGCATCAGTAACTGATCCAACGATTGAACCGTAATGCATTGGGATTGCAATTTTTGGTTTTATAATTTCTGCTGCTTCAACGGCTTCGTCGGCGTTCATGACAAATACACCTGAAACTGGAAGGAATGCAATATCTATATCTTTGAATGTTTTCATCTCTGATATTAAGTCTGTGTCTCCAGTGTGATATATTCTAGAATTATTGATGGTTATGATGTATCCTACACCAAGACCTCTTGGGTGGAATGGTTTATCTTTGTTGTATGCTTCTACTGCTTCTATTTCAACAAGATCAAGGTTGATATGGTCTCCTGTTTTGATTGTTCTTACATTGCCTTTTAATTTTTTTGCAGCACCAACTGGTGCAATTATTAGTGTTGTTGGTCCAGTGATACTATTTATGTCTTTGGGGTTGCAGTGATCATAGTGTTCATGTGTGATAAGAATTACATCTGCATCTTCGTTTGCATCAATTTCATATGGATCAATATAGATGATCTGTTCGTTAAATTTAATTTTGAATGATGCATGTCCTAAACAGTCTATTTTGATGTTATTGTATTCCATAATAGAAGAGTAGTGAGGATTTGATTAAAAATCTAGCGTTTTTAAAGCAGAAGTTTTCCGGAACTCATGATTTTTTTATTATCGAGGTACACATCTGGAGATTTTATTAAACAGTCAATATGAAGTGGTACGTTGATGTTTCCACCAAAACCAGAATTATTTCCAAATGCAATATGGATGGTTTCTATTGCTTTTTCGTCTTCGAGCATTGCCCCGGTGATTTTTGCTTTTGGGTTTGTTCCAATCCCAAATTCGGCTATGTTGAATGCGTCTTTGCCAATTGATTCGAGTGTTTCTTTGAGTATTTTTGCAGTTTCTTTCCCCTCGATTTTAATTGCGTAGCCGTTTTTTACTGTAACAGTGATAGGGGTATCAACCAATCCTTCTCTTGCTATTGAGCCGTCTATTATGTATGTGCCATTTGCAGTGCCTTCTAATGGCGAAATGAATGTTTCACCGTCGGGAAGATTGCCATATTGTCCTGGTTTTAGGAATACTCCTGCGTGTCTGCCATGTGCAAGTCTATCTTTTATTGAGAATGTTAGATTAGTGCCGGACTCTGTTGTGATTCTTACTTGATTTGCTTCGTCTAATAAGTCTGCAAGTTGGTTATTTAGTTGATTCATCTTTTCATAATCAATATCAATACATCTTGTAAGCATGTCTTGTGTAAAACCTGGCATTGAAGCAATTCTGGTGCCAGATTTTGAAGCTTCTTTTCTAGCATTAGTGTGTGATAATGATTTTTTTGTAAGAATTATTGCAGTGTCGTGTTCTTTTAGAGCTTTTGTAGCTTCATTGGTAGGTTCTTCTCCGTTGACTTTACCCTCGGGTATTTCTAGGATTGAAACATTTTTTGTAATATTTTTTGCGGTGCTTAGAAAAATATCTCCAAGTTCTTTGTAGTTTGGATCAATAATTATTATTAGAGTTTCATCTGGTTTTAATCCTAGACATCTGTTTAGAATTATTTCGATATCATGCATTTTTTCTAATACTTAAATCGTACAGAACTTCTTCGATTTTTTTAAGATTCCATTTGATGGCATCTGATTTTTTTCTTAGATGTCCATTTCTGAGATTCATTTTTAGAAATTCAACATAGATGCTATCTACAAATTTTTTGATTTCTTTTATGACTTTAATGTCGCCGTCAATTGCAGACATTACACATTTTCTTCCAAGTTCGCCTGTTAAATCACAGATGCCCATTAAGTAATCTTCATTGTTGGATTTTAATTTTGTTGGGCCTATGAGTTTTCCTTTTGTAGAATAAGAATGATATTCCATTGCTTCGACGTATTATTGAACAGCATCTGAATAAGAACCTTATCTTAATAGTCTGACATTTTTCTTTGCTATTAAATCAAGTTTGCTTTTTTCTTTTTTT
>CAZYEG010000271.1:0-2309 GCA_964646365.1 uncultured Methanosarcinales archaeon | reverse complement strand
ATCCTATGTCTTTGAGACCTCAAGCGCATGATATTATTAGTTTCTGGTTATTTAATACAGTTGTAAAATCAAGACTTCATAATGATGTAAACCCCTGGAAGAACTGTGTTATTTCTGGTTGGGCACTTGATCCTAAGGGTAAGAAGATGTCTAAATCAAAAGGTAACGTGGTTGAGCCACAGGTAATGATTGATAAGTACGGTGCAGATGCACTTCGTTTCTGGGCTGCAGGCTCAAAACTTGGAGACGATTTATCGTTCCAAGAAAAAGATTTGGTTACTGGGAAAAAGATGGTTACAAAACTTTGGAATGCAAGTAAATTCTGTTTGATGCATCTTGAAGATTTTGACGAGACGTCTGCTCCAGAGCTTGAGATGATGGACAGATGGATAATGGATAAACTTCATAAGATGATCCAGTCCTGTACAGATTCTTTTGACAGTTATGAATATTCAAAAACAAAATCAGAAACAGAAAATTTCTTTTGGAATACTTTTTGTGATAATTATTTGGAAATTGTAAAAGATAGGCTTTACAATCCAGATATTTTCGGTAAAGAATCGACAAACTCTGCAAGGTTTGCACTTTATAATACAATAAATTCGGTATTGAAGATGGTTTCACCATTGATGCCATATATAACTGAAGAAATTTATCAATTATATTTTGCTAAAAAAGAAGGAAAAGTTTCTATTCATGAATCAGATTGGCCAGAGTGGAAAGAGTCACTTTTTGATCCTGAAGCTGAGAAGGTTGGTGATGCAGCTGTTGAGATTGTCGGAGTTGTTAGACGATTTAAATCTGAAGCATCTCTTTCTCTAAAAGCACCAATAAAGAAAGTGACAGTAACAGCTAAAGAAGATCTGATAAAAGGTCTAGAGCTTGCTATTCCTGATATTAAAGGTGCAACAAAAGCTGAAGATGTTGAATTTGTTGTTGGTGACGAATTAAATGTAGATGTTATTTTGAATTAGATTTTTTCCGAACAGCGTCGGATGTTCTTCGATTTTTTCTTGGTAATGCATATTAATAATCTTTTGTTAATTTTTTTATGGATTTTAACATACAAACAACTTTAGAGTTTGAAAAAAAATTTAAAATTCTCGATAATAGTATTAAGACTAGTATTCAAAAGGTGATAAATCAGTTAAAAATTAATCCTTATTTAGGAAAACCTTTGGGTTATAAGTTTTTTCGAGAGAAGAAAGTAAAGAATTTTAGAGTTTATTACCTTGTTTTTGATGATGTACTAATAGTCCTATTGGTTGGATTAAGTAATAAAAAAAATCAGAAAGAAGTAATAAATAATATTAAAAAATTGATGTCAGGGTTGAAAGAAGAATTTAACGATCCCAAGGCTTTATTCTTCCTGCTTTTATATCTTTAAGACTTGTAACAATTTGCTCTAGAAGGTCGTTTTCTTTCTCTGCTTTTTTTTTCAAATCTTCAAAATGTTTTTTTGCAATGGTTATAGTCTTCATGCAAGTAGTTAAATTTTAAACCTATAAATACTTTTCTAAAGAAAAACCGGAAGATTTTCGGAATTAGATTTTTTTAATTCTATAACCATCTTTTTCGTCAGAGACTTCAAAACCTTTTTCTTTGATTTCATCTCTTAACTTGTCAGAGAGTTCCCAGTTTTTTTCAGATCTTGCTTTTACTCTTTGTTCTGCTAAATTTACAATTTCTTCTGGAACATCAATTTCTTCTTTTTCTATGACTCCAATGACAGAATCAAATTCAGACATGGTTTTTTTGATCTTTTCCGCATCAGCAATAGAAATTTCTTCCATGATTTTGTTTACTTCTGTCATGAAGACAAATATTCCTGCAAGAGCACCAGTGATGTTTAGGTCGTTATCCATTTCTTTTTCAAATCTTTCTTTGACAATTTTGATGAGTTTATCAACTTCAGAATTATCAGAATCTTTTTTGACATGATCAAGTTTATCAAGGAATTCTGTAAATTTTGCAATTACTTCTTCATCTTTTTTGAGATTGTCTTCTCTAAAATCAAGTCTTTGTCTGTAATGTGCGTTTAGTAATTCAAATCTTATTGCTTTTGGACTGTATCCTTTCTCTAGTAGATCCTTTAGAGTGAAAAAATTTCCAAGTGATTTTGACATCTTTTCTCCGTTTACAATAAGATGATTATTGTGTACCCAGTAGTTGCAGAACTTTTTATCGTATGCTGCTTCGGATTGTGCAATCTCGTTTGTATGATGAGGGAAAATTAGATCTATTCCTCCCATGTGAATATCAAATGGTTGCCCTAAATATTTTGAACTCATAACTGAACATTCAATATG
>CAZYEG010000270.1:0-2330 GCA_964646365.1 uncultured Methanosarcinales archaeon | reverse complement strand
CAAGGTTTTACAAAAATAGAAATACGAGATCAACTAGAATCAGAAAGAGTTCCAAAGAAAGTAATTAATAAAGCATTAAAACAATTATGATTTTATCTTTTCTTGATTTTGATAAGATCTCCAATTGTTGTTGCTCCACTGCCGCTTTTCCCACCAACAACTGCATGTGTTTCTTCATATTGCTCAATTAATTTTACATGAAGAAATTTCTCAAGTTTTTTTGCAAGAAATATTGATGGTTTGAACTCGCCGCTTTCCATATGATGTATAATAGACTCTTTTTCTTTTACAAGCTTTGCAAGTTCTTCTTGTTTAAGTCCTTTTTGTTCTCTTGCAGATTTTAGTATCTTAGAATAATCTTCTACAATCATTTCCACTGATTTTGGCTCTTCAGGCCTAGATTTTACAAAGGATTTACCAAAATTCTTTTTCTTATCTGGAAATCTATTTACAACCTTTCCAAATCTAGCACAATTCTTACAAACCTTTAATTCAGTTCCTTCAATTTCTGCTTTCACAAGAAACGATTCTGCTCCACACATATCACATGGCATATTTTCCCCTCAGATTGATGTTTAACTATACTTATTTAAAAATATTGCTGAATATCTTTATATAATATTGTATTAATGGTTATAGTATGATAAAAAAGATATTTGATTATGTTCTTCCATTTGTGTCACTCTGTTTTGTATGCATTTTTTGGAAGCAGAATCTTTTGGCATTTTCTTTGATAATGCTTGCTTCCGCAGCATATCTTCTTATGAACAGGTCAAAACAAGAATTGATACTATATCTGGTAGTATTTTTGATCGGACCAATTGCCGAAACAATTGCGATAATATTTGGTGCTTGGTACTATTCTAATCCAAATATCTACCTTGTTCCAATTTGGCTATTCCCAATTTGGGGCCATGCAGCAGTATTTGTGAAGAGATTATATGAAGATATTAAACTTTTTTAATCCATACTTCTCTAGTTCTTGGTCCATCAAACTCACAGAACATTATTCCTTGCCAAGTACCAAGTTGTAGTTCTCCTTTTTCTACAGTCACAGTAAGATTGCATCCCATACAGCTTGATTTTATGTGTGCAGCTGAATTTCCTTCCATATGTCTATAATCGTCCCTATCAAATATCTTTAATCCTTTGATTATATCTGTTTTAACATCTGGATCGGCGTTCTCATTTACAGTTATTCCCGCTGTTGTGTGTGGGATATGAATTATAACCATTCCATCTTTGACATCTTCTTTAGAAACAAATTCACTAACAATGTCAGTAATATCTATTATTTCCTCGTGAGAGTTAGTTTTTATGTTATATTTTTTCATATGAATAAACAGGTAAGACCATTTATTTAATATTTTCTTTAACCAACATTATTGATCATTTCTATAAGCATTGAATGATACTCTGCCACATCCGATAATTCAAGCCCATCAGGTTCATAAAGAAAATGCACAGGTGTCCCATAATGTGCCTCACTCAACATCACTTCACTAATGGATTTCGCATATACCATAGTCTTGGTTCCGGGCACAAAAAGCATCACATTTCCATCATATGGTTGTATCTGTTTGAGGTATTTCACAAGCATTGCACCGGGTCTTGCATGATATCCGTGTTGATTTTGTACAATTTCAGGAAAAGCATAATATCCTTCGACAGAAGGAGTGTTGTAAAAATGTACAGCATCATCTCTCGTCACAACCGAGCCGACTTCTTCCTCAACAGCATGTCTCAAAACCCCATACCACCCTGTCCATTCGGCAGCAACCAGATGATCCATGTCTGGATTCGATGCATGGAGCGCTTCTGCAGTGTGCAAGTATCTTCCCCCCTCCTCTTTTTTGGAATAACATCCACCACTAAAAGACAGGAATGAAAAAATAATATTAAATATTGTGTCTATATAATATATATCGAGTGGGATTTCTACTTAGAAAGAAGTATTATTATTCTAATAATATATTTTTTATAATTATAATTCCAACCCAATTAAAACCTATCAAAACCTATTTATATCTAATTACTTTTCTATATGTTATGTCAGAAGAACCATTCTTATTATTATCCCTTAAGGGCGATAAAGCGAAAAAGCTTTCAGAAGCAATATCTAATGATACAGCTAGGAAAATACTAGACTATCTATCTAAAGTAAAGGATGCAACAGAGTCATCGATATCAAAGGAATTAAACACCCCTATCTCAACAATTCATTATAACATTCACAATCTCATGAGCGCTAAGCTTGTCGACGTGGAAGAGTTCCATTATAGTGAGAAAGGCAAAGAGGTCAACCATTACAAGCTTGCAAACAAATTGAT
>CAZYEG010000269.1:0-2341 GCA_964646365.1 uncultured Methanosarcinales archaeon | reverse complement strand
TCGTTTATTCTTGGATTGTTTTTATTGATGAATGCAATAATGAAAAAAATAAAATTATTACTCAAAAAAAAGGATATATTTTTAATGAATTGCTTAAAAATAATTTTATAATTGGAGGAGGCAGCAGCGTTTTGATAAAAAAAGATGTATTTAATAATTGTGGATTATTTTATAAGCATAGAGAATTAGATAATACTAAAATGGGATGTTTAGAGGATTATGAAATGTGGATAAGAATATCTCAAAAATATAATTTTGATTTTGTGCCAGATTATTTAGTAAATTGTTATGATAATAGCAAAAATAAAAAATATCTTTCTCAAATTGACAACAAAGAAGAAGCAAATAAATATATAACCAATAAATATATCAATTTTTACAAAAAAAATAAAATACTGTATAGTGACAAATTAAGATACGATGGAATAAGATTTATTTTAGGTCATCAAAGTAAAATAGCAAAAAAAATATTTTTTAAATCTATAAAAATTAACCGCTTTAATATTAAAAGTTACATTTATCTCTTTTTTTCATTTTTAGGGCCTTCTGTATGCAGGAAATTAAACATAATAAAAATGAAATTAAAACATAAAAAATATACATGAAAAATATAATCATACTAGGCGGAGACGGCTTTTGTGGATGGCCAACAAGCCTAGGGCTATCAAAAGAAGGATACAATATCACAATAATTGACAACCTATCAAGAAGAAAAATAGATGTAGAGCTAGAGTGTGAATCATTAACTCCAATTAGTAATCTTTCCAAAAGAATAGCTAAATGGAAGGAATCGACGGGCAAATCAATTAATTTTATTAATCTTGATATATCCAAAGATTACGATGGGTTGTTAAGAGCCATAAAAGAAATTCAACCTGAAACAATTATTCATTTTGCGGAAAGAAAATCGGCTCCTCATTCAATGAAGTCACCATATTACAAAAGAGATACTGTAAATCATAATGTAAATGCCACTCACAACTTACTTTGCGCCATAGTTGAATTAGGTTTAGATATCCATGTTGTCCACCTTGGTACAATGGGTGTTTATGGATATGGTGCTGCTGGAATGAAAATTCCAGAAGGTTATTTAAAAGCTAAAGTTGAAGTTGATGGCGAATTAAAAGATATTGAGATGCTTTATCCAGCTAATCCAGGCAGTATTTATCATATGACTAAAACTCAAGATGCTTTATTCTTTTTTTATTACAATAAAAATGATAATTTAAGAATAACTGATTTGCATCAAGGAATTGTATGGGGCACGAATACGAAAGAAACAGTGCAAGATGAAGTTTTAATTAATAGATTTGATTATGATGGTGATTATGGAACTGTATTAAATAGATTTTTAATGCAAGCAGCTATAGGACATCCGCTTACAATTCACGGCACAGGAGGTCAAACTAGAGCTTTTATCCATATTCAAGATACAGTGAATTGCATTAAACTTGCAGTAGAAAATCCACCAAAACAAGGAGATAAAGTAAAAATATTTAATCAGCTTACAGAAACACACACTATTAGAGATTTAGCTCAAAAAATTGCAAAAATAACAAATGTTAAAATTAAATATTATAATAACCCAAGAAAAGAAGATGCTGAGAATACATTGAGAGCATCTAATAAAAGTTTTTTATCTTTAGGATTGAATCCAATAACTCTTGAAGATGGGTTAATGGACGAAGTTATGAATATTGCGAAAAAATATAAACGTAGATGTGATATTTCTAAAATTATATGTACCTCAACCTGGAGAAAGGATATTGAGGTAGATTTTGATGGAAAAGAGAAAAATTTATGAATTTAGAACAAAAAATTAAACATGCAAAAGTTTTAATAAAGAATGCTGTTAGCAAATATGAGAATATAGCAGTTGCTTGTTCTTTTGGTAAAGATAGTATGGTGACTGTTCATTTAGCGAGAATTGTCTGGCCGCAAATACCAATTTTCTCAATAATGACTATCCATAAACCCAAAGAAACTTTTGAATACCTAAAAAAAATAAATAATTCAATGAAATTAAATGTTACCATATACATTGTTGCTGATAAAATTCCAGAAAAACTTAAAGACAATAATTTAACAATAAAATTATTATCACCAAAGTATTTTAATCAGGTAGTTTTAAAAATTAAAAACAAAGTACTTTTGATGAGCCGGAAGTTCTTAAGATACACCGAGTCAAAAAGTGAAACAACTTTAAGGAGACGAAGTGCAGAAGAAGGTAATTTCGATAATTATGAAATCCTGTATTTTCCACATAGAGGGATTGCAGGGGGGATGTTTTTAAAAAATCAATATTATAATGAAGACAGATTTAGTCCGTTTAATAAAAATA
>CAZYEG010000268.1:0-2341 GCA_964646365.1 uncultured Methanosarcinales archaeon | reverse complement strand
CTGGAATAGGCATGGAAAAATGGATAAAAGATTTGGAATAATAATGATTGGATTGCTCCTAATTGTAGGATGTAATGACGGAGACTTAGCTGGAAAAGCAATTGCTGTTGAGGGAGTAAAGATAGTTATGACAGACCTTTCTTCAGGTACTGATTCTGGTGAAATTATTGCATATGTAGCAAACAGTCTTCAAGGGATTGAACCTGTAGGAAAAGATGAAACAAATAATCCGAATATAACCTATCTTTATGTGTACTATACAAATGATGTTAGTGGAGTTGACTTACCCGAGTATGAAGGGGGAATTATTAATGTCCAGGATAACAAGGTCTATGTTGTGGGAGATCAAACAAGTAATTTGATGGAGGCTCTTAGATATTTATCAGCAAATATTGCATCTATCAAGGCTGCAGGCACCTGTGTAATTATCAATGATGGAGCTACGCCATGTGCAGAGCCTGATACAGTAACAGTTCATGACGTGCTAAATAATATTATGACAAACTCAGACAAGTGGGTTATTGTTATTGACGACAGAATTAACGCACAGGAAAACTTACAGGCGCTTAAAATTGCGGGTGTGCTCGGTGTTGAAAACATATATTACCCGACAGAGAATGGGGATCATAGTCATTTTATCTCGCTTGGAACGCCATGTGATAATATGGCTTCATTTGGACTTTCTGCAAATACTGCGGATTGTGAAAAAATTGCGATAGAAGCCTTTAAAGATAGTAATGGACAAAAATTAATGATCTCTGCTAGAGGAGAAGCTGGCATTAAGAAGGCAGTTGATATGTTGCTTGATTCTGGTAATTCCGAGGAGAATCTTAATAAAAAAAGAGTGATTATAAGCTGATTTCTTCTTTTTTTTGAGTAAAATACTAAAAATCAATACATTTATAAATGGTTTTGGATTAACAAAATTTCTTAACATTAAATGCGTCGTATTCAAGCGTTTTTTGAATATACGGTACATCCAGCCTGAAAAAAGGAATTTTTCAGTACACAATTAGAAAAGTATACTGATTCTACAAAAAATCCTTACAAAAAGGCTGCTATATAATAAAAATGGGATAAACCCTAGATAAGGTAATACAATGCCAAACATAAGACAACCAAGAAGTGGAAGCATGCAATTTTGGCCTAGAAAGCGGGCTAAAAGAATATATGCTAGAGTCAAAGCCTGGGCAACAGGAAAAGACGCTAAACTACTTGGATTTGCAGGATACAAGGCTGGTATGACCCATGTTATGGCTATAGACTCATGCAAAAACTCATTATCAAAAGGAGAGGAGGTTTCTATTCCTGTTACAATTATTGAATGTCCTCCAATAAAAATCGCTTATATTCGTTTCTATAAAAAAGATGGAAAGGTTCTTACACAAGTTCTTGCTGACAATGTTGAAAAAACACTTGCTAGAAAGCTTGACCTTCCTAAAGATAATAAAAAGAAAATTGAAGATATTAAACCTGAAAGCTATGAAGATGTTACTGCTGTAGTATATACACAGCCAAAACTTACAGGAATCGGTAAAAAGAAACCTGAAGTCTTTGAAATTGCACTTGGTGGCAATAAGGATGATAAAGTAAACTATCTAAAAGAACACATGGGAAAAGATATTCCTGTTACAGATGTTTTTGCAGAAGGAGATCTTGTTGATTTTCATGTTGTTACAAAGGGAAAAGGCTTTCAGGGACCTGTTAAGCGGTTTGGAATCTCTATAAGAAGTCACAAATCAGAGAAAGGAATAAGGACTCCTGGTTCAATTTCTGGTGGTTGGGTAGCTCAAGGACACATGATGCATCGAACTGCTCATGCTGGACAGATGGGAATGCACCAAAGAACAGAATATAACAAATTACTACTAAAAATCGGATCTCAGCCTGAAGAAGTAAATCAAAAGGGCGGAATCATGAAATACGGCGATGTAAAGAGCCAATACATATTAATAAAAGGAACCGTTGGCGGTTCTAAGAAAAGAATTGTAAGATTTAATGTTGCAATTCGACCTACAAAGAAAATGGCATCAAGAATGCCAAAAATTGAGAGCATAAGTTTAACTAGAAAATGAAGATACTCGATAGCGCAAATAAGGAAACAGGAACAATTGACTTACCTGAACAGTTCAAGGAAGAAGTCAGAGAAGATCTTATTAAAAGAGCTGTTGTTGCTATACAAGCAAATAAAAGGCAGAAATACGGAACAGACCCTAGGGCTGGAATGAAAGCTTCTGCTGAACTTTCAAGAAGAAGACATAATTATAGAGGAAGTTATGGTTTTGGTATATCAAGAGTGCCAAGGAAGATACTATCAAGGAGGGGCACAAGAATGAATTGG
>CAZYEG010000267.1:1848-2367 GCA_964646365.1 uncultured Methanosarcinales archaeon | reverse complement strand
GAAAACCTGATTTTATAAATATGAATATTAATAGTATCAAATTAAGTGATGATGAGGAAAAAATAATTCGAGAAGATTTACAAGACACTAACCTTTCTAAAATTATTGAAGGTCTCCACCAATCTGAAATAGTAGTAAAACGTTCATTTAAAAATTTTTGTAGTTTACATGATCCTCATTCACTGAAAAAAATGTTAGTTCATTACCATATTGAAGAAAAATTTGTTGAAGAGGTATACGATCGTGTAAAACACAAAGGAGAGTTTATTCTATTAGAATTAGAACATGATTATTTTCGAGATAGAAATTCTGGTAGGTTATTTCTTTTACATCATCTTTTTTGGCGTATTATAGTAACAAAACAATTCCCACGTGTTATTAGAAGAATTAGTCGTAACATTCATTTATTAAAACAAGTTAGAGATTCAGTTGTACAATACTGTGTAAGAGGTTTTTTTGACTATTTTATTGATAGAGAATAGGAATTTATAAAGAGAGATGGAATATTGAATGTTACTT
>CAZYEG010000267.1:0-1838 GCA_964646365.1 uncultured Methanosarcinales archaeon | reverse complement strand
TTTATTGATTTTTTTATCATGAGAAAACAAATAGATGAAGGTTTTTTTAGGGAAGCTCAAGGTTATGCAAGTATTAAAGTTCATGGATTTGTTTGGGATTTAGATGAATATCGAGCTCCTGAGGTAATTGCATGTAGGATATTGTTAATATATTTCTTGTTTGATCTACCATTTGAGTTTCATGGAAGAAAAGGAGTTGTAGAGGAGGATTCAATACGGCCAAGATTGTTTGTAGATAGAAAAACACAAGATGAAGCACTTAGAATGGCTGAATCTTTAAAAACCAAATTGAAGGAATTTTTATCTAGAAAACAATTTATTGATTTAAAACAGCTAGTAAGATTAATTTTTGGAATAAGCTTTAGAGAAAGATTGGATACACCATATTCAGTTGCGACTCATAATAAAGAAATAGTACAAAGTTACGCTAAAAGATTGTTTAGTGGAAACGAGAGAGAAAGAAAACTTTCACCTAAAGATAAACAAAAATTAAGAAGGGCAATAGTATATTCAATTCGCTCTCCAGATCATTGGAGTCAACCAAGTCATCAATTTATGAAAATAGGTGAACATGTTTTTAATAAAAAAGAATTACATTCTCTTTTTCATGAAACAAGAAATTTTATAGAATTGTTTAAAAAGCAAGAACCAAGATCTCATAGTGAGCATATTATGTAAATTCAAATCAATTAGAATTTAATCTATTTTTCTTACGATGATAGTTTATAATCATTAAAAGTCCCTAACACTTGGACAAAACCTCCCAATACCCGGCCGGGGCATACGTGCACAAACTGCCGAAAGATTTAAATAGTTTGTGCACATACATTTCTTATATGGCATATGTTGAAACACTTAAGAGAGGAAAGAAGAAATATTTCTATATCACAAAAAATATTAGACTTGGTGAAAAGAAATGGAAAAAAGTAAGAAAGTATTTTGGAGATCATATGCCTACTAAAGAGGAAGTTGAAAAGATTGTTCAAGAAATTGAAAAGTCTATTAATAAAGATATACAAAAATACAGATATCTTACAAATCATGATGCTGAAACTCTCCAAGATTTAAAAGAAAGTTATACTGAATGGTTAAAAAAGACACCCGATTCTATTAAGAAAAAGGAAAACGAAGATTTTGCCATTAGATTCACTTATCATACAAATGCTATTGAAGGAAATAGGTTGACCTTAAGGCAAACTGCACTAATTCTAAAAGATAAGGTAATTCCTACGGGTATTAGAGCAGAAGATTATAATGAAGCAGTTAATGGAAAAGAATGCTTGTTGTTTTTAAAAAAGTATAAAGGAGAAATAAATAATACATTTCTTGAAAAAGTAAATGAAATATTGACAAAAAATACAGGCGTTACATATTCTGGTAGAATTAGGTTTTTTGATGTAAAAATTGAAGGATCAAGTCATGTGCCACCTAAAAATGAAACAGTAAAAAAACATTTGCTAAACATGTATAAGTGGTATAGTTCCAATAAAAGAAAATTACATCCATTCGAACTTGCAGCATTAATACATGCAAAAATTGCTTGGACTCATCCCTTTGAAGATGGAAACGGAAGAACTGCTAGAGCTGTTATGAATTATTTGTTAATGAAAGGTGGATTCCCTATGTTTTTTATTCCGTTTGAGAAGCGAGAAGAATATTATCAATCACTTGAAAAATCTGATCAAGAAAAAAATAAAGAATATGTAAAAGATATCATGTCATTAATTATTGATCAAGTTAGAAGT
This sequence comes from uncultured Methanosarcinales archaeon, assembly GCA_964646365.1. GTDB lineage: Archaea > Nanobdellota > Nanobdellia > Woesearchaeales > CAZYEG01 > CAZYEG01. Next base: position 93 of record CAZYEG010000267.1, on the reverse strand, counting down.
TATAAATAATCCCTTTTTCTTAGACACAAGTTCCAAGTACCCGGCCGGGGCATATTACTTAACAGGATAAAAGCCCACAACAATCCAGAAACA
>CAZYEG010000266.1:0-2382 GCA_964646365.1 uncultured Methanosarcinales archaeon | reverse complement strand
ATAAGAATTGATCATCAAGACATTTCTGATGATGACTTTGCAGAAGCTTTCTCGGAAGTATACGAGCACTACAACAAACAAACATACTTTGAACTTCTAACAGCCACGGCATTTCTTCACTTTGCAAAACAAAACATAGAACTCGCAATAATAGAAGTAGGACTTGGAGGAAGACTTGATGCAACAAACATCATTAGTCCATTAGTATCAATAATAACTAACATCTCATTAGAACATCAAGAATTTCTGGGTGACAGCATCGAAGAAATTGCAAAAGAAAAAGCAGGTATAATAAAAAAGAATACACCTGTCATCACAGCAGCAGTGGGCACCGCACTAGAAACAATTAAACAGATTGCAAAAGAAAAAGAATCACCAGTAAAAATCGCAAAACCTTCAAACTTTCCAATAAACCTCAAAGGAGATTTCCAAAAGATAAATTTAGGAATTGCTCTAAAAACTCTAGATTTTACAAATCTCCCATACCAAGAAGAATCTCTTGAAGAAATTAAATGGCAAGGACGTTTTCATTTTATAGAAAAAAATGTGTTAATCGACAGCGCACACAACTTAGACGGATCAAACACATTAAAAGAAGAGATACTCAAAATCAAAGACAACTACGACAAAATCATCTCTGTTGTTGGATTACTAAAAGACAAAGACAAATCAATGATCAAAAACATTGAAGACTTCTCAGACAAAATCATTTTAACAAAACCAGACAGTCCAAGAGCAGAAGAACCAAAAACACTAAAAGAACTAACAAAAAACCCATCCACAATAACAAGCAACCCCGAGCAAGCACTAAAAAAAGCAAAATCAATTAAAGGGAATAACCTAATAGTTATCACTGGCAGCACCTATCTAATTGGAGAATTTGTTTAACTATTTCTTAAGAATAATCTTTGAGGCAATATAGCCTGCCAAAAGTATCAACCAAAACCACGTCCAAGAATAAACTCTTGAAGCTGCAAAAATAATATTTAAAACAAGAATAATGATCAACACAATAGAAAAGTTTTTCTTATCCATTTTTTATGATAGAAATTGCTTCATCAATAGAAACTTCTTTCTCTTCTCCCTGAACCATATTCTTAATTTTTACAATTTTTTTCTCAACTTCTGATTGACCGATTATCACTGCAAATGGGATTCCTGCACTATTAACATAATTAAGATTCTTACTAATTCCTCTTCCCATTATATCTAAATCAACTTTTATTCCAGAATCACGTAATTTTTTAGAAAAAACCAGACTCTCTTTTACAGTCTTAATTGGTATAACAAAAACATCAGATACAGACTTTTTACCGTTTTTCTTCTTCTTGATTATCTCTGTAATTGGTTCAAGGCCAAACGAGATTCCTACTGCTGGATATTCTCTTTTAGATTCAAGCATTTTCCCAATCATCTCGTCCCATCTTCCGCCACCAGAAAGTGCAGAAGAAAAACTTCCATCTTTTAGAAATACTTCATAAATTGTACCAGTATAATAAGCAAGCCCTCTTGCAAGAGAAATATCAAGTGTCACATCGCTCTTTGTCTCTTTTAGATACCCAAGCAATTCTTCGACTTCAGCAAGTCCAACCTTTCCTTCATCACTTTTTATTAATTCTTTTAATTCTTTTAACACATCATCATTCTCTCCTTTCAAAGAAAACGTCTCAAGAACTTTATCAACATCACTATCATTAAATCCCTTATCAACCAATTCTTTCTTAACCTGCTTAGGACCGAATTTTTCAAGTTTATCAATAGAAAGTATTGCAGACTCCTTATTCTCTTTAATTCCAGAATACTCAATTATCCCATTAAGAAGTTTACGATTATTAACTTTAATTTCAACATCAAGACCTAAATCCTTAAACACTTCAGACGCAAGTGTAAGAAGTTCAGCTTCTGCAAGCATTCCCTTTGCTCCAATTATATCAACATCACATTGCCAAAACTCTCTTAATCTTCCAGCTTTTATCGGACCATCTCTAAACACCTTTCCTATTTCATACCTTTTAAACGGCATCTTAATTGTAGGATTAAGTCCAATGAATACTGCCAAAGGAACTGTTAAATCATAACGTAGAGCAAGCGCCCTATCTCCCTGATCTTTTACCTTATAAATTTCTTTTAGAATCTCCTCTCCACCAGCGTACTTTGATGTAAGAGTGTCTTGTTTCTCAATTATTGAAGTCTCAAAAGGAGAAAATCCATATTTTTCAAAACTCTTTTTCAGAGTATCAACTACACCTTGCCTAAGAATCTTTTCTTCAGGCGCAAAATTTCTCGTCCCTTTAAGCTTTTCAAAACTCATAATAAAGAAATAATCCGGATTTAGTATTTAAATGGTTCGGTAGATTAAAACAATAAGATTTATAAATCACT
>CAZYEG010000265.1:0-2384 GCA_964646365.1 uncultured Methanosarcinales archaeon | reverse complement strand
TTAAGCAGAAACTGCTATTTTTTTTCTTAAATTTTCAACTCTTTCTGCAATTTTTCTAATTTCTTCTTCTTCCATGGATTGACCTCTTTTAAACTTAAGTAGAAGATCAGCTAATATCTCGTGTTGTTTATCAATAGAATTCTTTATTCTTTGAAATTCAACAACGAAACGTTCTAAAAAGTTAGAATCTGATCTTGCTTCTTTAATCTCATGTAAGTTATGTTTTCTTAAAATAGTTTCAAGTTTATCCATAATGTCTTCATCTAATTTGAGATCTTTTCCAGCTTGAACATCACCTTCAACAAATTTACTGATTTGAGTGCCAATATCTGACATAAGATCCTCGAAATGATGATCTTCATCAATAAATGTATCAATTACCTTATCAAGCGCTTTATGCACTTTTCCAGCATCTCCTTGTTGCTCTGCATCAATTGCCGTCTGAATGTCTTTCCCAAATTTTCTAGGGTCTCTAATGGCTACTTTTCTAGCATCCCATTTCTCACTGATTCTGGTAATTATAGGTATAAAGAACCATTTATTATGTATTTTACCTTTTCTAAAGGCAGTTTGAAGGTTATTGATTGTAGCATTAAGTTTAAATCCTTTCTCTTGCCCAGCGAATATTTTTAAAGAATCTGCAACAGCATTAAGGTCATTTAAATGCGTCATAAATTCAATTAGTATGCGTTTGATTACTTCTAATTCCTCTTTTTTAGGAAATCCCTCTTCATTGATTTTTTCTAGTAATTGTTCAGAAACATCCCTTTCTTTAGCTTCATTCTGTTCAATGGTTTCAATTGCCTTTAAAGCGCTATTAAAGACCTTCTCTTCCCCTTCTTCATCTTTTTTAAGCTCTTCTAAAATCTTCCCAAGCTTATTTTCAAGGCTTCTTATTTTTGCCGCATCATCTGCTTCGCTTTTTGCATCTTGACTATCTCCGGCATTTTGCATTTTCTTTATTAGAGTTTGAAATTCTTTAGTTTATTCATTAAGTTTTTTTACAGCTTTTTGATATTTATGAGATCTTTTAAAGATTAATGTTATGGCACGTCTGAGTGAAAAACTTACTAGTAGATTACTCTTTATTATAGATTCTCTACGCATTATTAAAGTGTCCCAGAAATAACCACCACGCGCATTATTCATCATTTGATGATATGCTCTTTTTGTATCACTCATACTCCATTTTAGAATTTCATTGTTTATAATATTTTTGGTGCAAACTAGTAACCACTATTGAGTAATGAACAATCGAAAGATTTTTAAATAAATATTCCTTATTTCTTCATATTATTTGATATTTTCACAGATTCACAAATTCATATTTACATACATAACAACCAACCTAAGAAAGGAAATCCGACCACACCAACACAAAAAACACACAAAAAATTGACGCAAATACGCGCAATTTTTTCACCTGTTTTGTTGGCCCCTCACCTCCCCAAAATCTGTAAAAATCATATAAAAATGATAAAAACACTACAGATTGGAAAAAACCGAAAAACGTGAGGAGAGACTTGGAAAGACTGGAATTCAGTGTTTCAAGTGGTCGAAAGTACGATGTTCTATATAGATGTAATAATCCACTTAAAACAGTTTAAACAACTGTATCTTAAGAATTCTTCACGGAAAATACCGGAAAGGAGATTGCTTATCGTCTGATAACGTTTTCAGTCGGTTCTGATTTTTGACAATTCCCTTGGTCAAAAGTTCTTAATAAATTCATAAGGGAAAAACTACAAAGGAGGAATTGCAATGAAGCAATTCACATTGATGATGATGGTAGTGATTCTTGCAGGTTGCACAACCAGTAAGATCTCACAGGATCAGATTGATGCGACGCGTGAAAGCGCAGCCGCAGCGTTCACTAAACTTGACACGGAAGTGACCAAGTTTCAGAAGGAAAAACGTGAAGCTCAACTCCAAGCTGTCAGAGCCATGGCTGAACTTCGTGTGGGGAATGAAGAACAAGCTGCAAAGCTCATTGTTCCCTACTTCGATATGATGGGGTTAGACACCAACATCGCGCCATCGGAGGCGGATGAAGCAGTGGGCATATTCTGGGGGATGCAGAACTACGAGTTCACAACACCTCCGAGAGACGCTTCACCACCGGTTGACACAAATGTCACACACAGTGTCACCGGCGCAGTCACCGCAGTCACGAACACCACGGCAACAGCCACAAGTCCGTAACAACAACAATACAGGGAGAGAAAGAGATGAAGAAGTATATTGCAATGATGATAGCGGTTCTCATGGGAACCTTCACGGTTGCGCATGCGCAGCTTACGGATGAACAGATCAATACCAAGACGAACACCTTGGCCCAGCATGAGACCATGGTTATTCCCAGGTTCGCCTCTCAGCAGACAGTT
>CAZYEG010000264.1:0-2391 GCA_964646365.1 uncultured Methanosarcinales archaeon | reverse complement strand
CAAAAAATGGTGTAGTGCAAGTGCTTAAGGGAAAAGGAACATTCAAGCTTTTTGATGAAGAGATAGCAATGAAGCCAGGGAAATTTATCTTTATGCCAGAAAACGCACCACATTCATTAAAAGCAGAAGAAGATACAGCAATATTACTTTGCTTGACTTCTTAAGGAGGAAATAAAAAATGTTTTGTTATCAATGTGAAGAAACAGTTAATGGTACAGGTTGTACAAAGATGGGAGTTTGTGGAAAAACTCCAGAAGTGGCAGATATTCAAGATCAATTAATTTATTTGTTAAAATTAATTGCAAAAAAATCAGAGCCATCAAAGAAAGTAGATATTTTCATCATGGAATCTCTATTTGCAACAATTACAAATGCGAATTTTGATGAAGAATATTTTATTGAAAAAATAAAAGAAGGCAAAGATATTCTCGGAGAAGAAATCAATCTAATAGAATTTGCAGGAGTAGAAAAGGAAACTAACCCTGACATTAGATCATTAAAAGAACTTACAATCTATGGTTTAAAAGGTCTTACAGCATATCTTCATCATGCATACATATTAGGTTTTGAAGATCAAGACATATACGATTTTGTTAGAGAAGCACTTGTTTCAACACTAGACGAAGGTTCCGCAGATCAACTAACAGCTTTGGCTCTAAGATGTGGTGAATACGGTGTAAAGACCATGGCACTTTTGGATAAAGCAAACACTGAATCATATGGAAAACCAGAACCAACAGCAGTAAAATTAAGTGTTGGAAGTAACCCAGGAATTCTTATCAGTGGGCACGATCTAAAAGACATGGAACAACTACTTAAGCAAACAGAAAATAGCGGAGTAGATGTATACACACATGGAGAGATGCTTCCTGCGAATGCATATCCAGCATTCAAAAAATACAAACACTTTATTGGAAACTATGGTGGATCTTGGTGGAAACAAAAAGAAGAATTTGAAAAATTCAATGGACCAATTCTTATGACCACAAATTGTCTAGTGCCTCCAAAAGAATCTTACAAAGACAAAGTATTTGTTACTGGCGTAGTGGGCTTTGATGGTCTAAAAAGAATTTCTAAAAAAGATTCTGAAGAAAATAAGGACTTTAGCGAAATAATTAATTTTGCAAAAGAATGCAAATCCCCTGAGCAACTAGAAGAGGGAGAAGTTATGACTGGCTTCGCACATGATGCAATACTTTCTGTTGCAGATAAGATTGTTGATGCAGTAAAAAGTGGAGCAATAAAACGTTTTATGGTTATGGCGGGATGCGATGGAAGGCACAAGGAAAGAGACTATTATACAGACTTTGCAAATGCTTTACCAAAAGACACTGTTATCCTTACTGCAGGGTGTGCCAAATATAGGTACAATAAGCTTAATTTAGGCGACATTGGTGGAATACCTAGAGTGATTGACGCAGGACAATGTAATGATAGTTACAGTCTAGTTGTTGTTGCATTAAAGCTAGCAGAAGTATTCGGAGTAAAAGATGTTAACGAGTTGCCAATATCATACAATATTGCATGGTATGAACAAAAAGCCGTTTTAGTTCTTTTGTCACTTCTACATCTAGGTGTAAAAAACATCAAACTAGGCCCAAAACTTCCAGGATTCATTTCTGAAAATGTACTAAAAGTACTAATTGAAAATTTCAATGTTTCAGGGATAACAACTGTTGAAGAAGATATGAAATCACTTATGTCTTAATTTTTTTTATTTTTATTTTTTTTAAATAAAGAATCCAGCTAAAACATTAGCTAAAATTATTGCAAGAAATATTTGACTTATTATTATCCATACTTTATCTGCTTTTTTCTTTGGTAAATATTTATGAAGAACAACTTTAATCATTCTTCCTCCATCTATTGGACCAAGTGGTACAAGATTGAATAGACCGATACCAAGATTCAAAAGATATAACCAAAAGAATAATCCCCAAAACCACAGAATTACATCAGCTGTAATTTTGCCATACTTATCAACAAACCCTTGATTCGTTTTAGTATTCTGATCAATTGTTATCCCCAAAAACCCTTTACTATTATCACTTGGGTTCTCTCCAAGTATTACTGAGTGTACACTTGAATTAGTTCCAATATTAACAGTGTCACCTGGAGTCTTGTTTTCAAGTGCTATAGAAAAATCAAATTGATCAACTAGAGATATACCATCAACACTAGTAATTATATCTCCCACAACAATTCCTGCATCCTGTCCAGGAAATCCGCCATTAGCATCAGGTGTAAATCCATTAACAAGTATTCCATCAGCTTGTACCATAGCACCAATAACAGGTGTAAAAGCAAATATCATAATTAACATAGAAAAAATTGCAGTAAGAATATTTGAAAATGGTCCAGCAGCATATACCGCAAGCTGTTTTGATGGTT
>CAZYEG010000263.1:0-2392 GCA_964646365.1 uncultured Methanosarcinales archaeon | reverse complement strand
ATACAAAGGATTTGATTTTGATAGTGCTTTTTCCAGTGCAGATGAAAGAAAAGATAATCTTTTCTGGCTACTTTCAAAAAAAGCTGAACCTCATTTTGAGGAGCTTGCACAGGTTGCGCATGAGACGTCATTGAAAAATTTTGGCAAAGCAATACTTCTTTATACGCCGATGTATCTTTCAAATTATTGCATAAACAAATGTGCTTACTGTGGCTTTAATATTACAAATAATATCAAAAGAAAAAAACTGTCTTTAGATGAAGTAGAAAAAGAGGCGAAGTTTATATCTGCAACAGGTTTAAGACATATATTGATTCTTACCGGAGATTCAAGAGGAGAAAGCCCAGTATCATATATTAAGGATTGTGTGAGGATACTAAAAAAATATTTCTCTTCAATTTCTATCGAGATATATTCCTTGGAAAAAAGCGAGTATAAGGAATTGATAGACGCAGGTGTTGACGGTCTTACAATTTACCAAGAAGTGTATGATGAAGATGTTTATGATAGGGTTCATATCGCAGGACCTAAGAAAGATTACAAGTTTCGTCTCGATGCAGTTGAACGTGCATGTCAGTCCGGGATAAGAACTGTGAATATCGGTGCATTGCTTGGTCTTACCGACTGGAGAAAAGAGGCATTCTTTACGGCACTCCACGCAAAGTACATACAAGATAAATATCCAGATGTGGAGGTAAGCATATCTATCCCAAGAATGCGACCGCACGTGGGTGAATTCAAACAGATTGAAGTTGTGACTGATGAGAATCTTGTCCAGATAGTTCTTGCAATTAGGAATTTTTTACCAAGGGTTGGGATCACATTGTCTACAAGAGAGAATTCAGATTTACGTGACAATATGCTTCCGCTTGGGATCACGAAAATGTCTGCGGGATCAACTACTGCAGTAGGAGGCCATACTATACCAGAGGAAGAATCCCTCCAATTTAATATTTCAGATGATCGTGACGTAGAAGAGATAAGAGCGATGTTACGTTCAAAAGGATACCAGCCGGTGTTCAAAGATTGGGTAGGTGAAATCTGATGGGCTGCTTTAGTGATAAATACTTTTCTTTAGAGGAGATGCAGAAGATTAAGTCAGTAAAGATTGGTGTTGCAGGTTGCGGAGGTCTCGGATCAAACTGTGCAATGAATCTTGTGAGATCAGGATTTATCAATTTTACAATAGTTGATTTTGATAAGGTTGAAGAGAGCAATCTCAATAGACAGTTCTTTTTTTTAGACCAGGTATCCATGAATAAGGTTGATGCACTTGAGGCAAACCTAAAAAGAATAAATTCCAATATAAAGATAGAAAAGATCAATAAGAAGATTGATGAAAATAATGTTGAAGAGATCTTTGATGGTTGTGATATTATTGTTGAAGCATTTGACAAGGCCGAATATAAGAAAATTCTTGTAGAGAAGCTTTTGCAGAAAAAAAAATTGATTGTATGTGGGTCCGGTCTTGCGGGATACGGATTTACTGACGATATAAAAACGCATAAGATAAAAGATAATCTTTTTATTATAGGCGACCTAGATTCAGAGACATGCACATTTATGCAGCCAGTGTCGCCTAGGGTAAATATTGTTTCAGCAAAACAGGCAGATGTAATACTTAATTATGTAATAAATGAGATGGTGTAGATATATGACTCAAATAGAAAAAGCAAAACAAAAAATAATAACTGAAGAAATGAAGATTGTTGCGAAAGATGAAGGTATAGATGTCCAGAAGTTGATGGAAGATATCGCAAACGGACATTCTGTAATCATGAAAAGTACTAAGCATGACTGCAAACCTGTCGCTGTAGGAAAAGGATTGAAGATCAAGATCAACTCCAATATCGGTACGTCAAATTATAATTCGGATTTTGATATGGAATTAAAGAAGCTTGAGGTGTCTGTAAAATACGGTGCCCACACAGTGATGGACCTTTCGACTGGCGGGGACATTAGTGCTATAAGGAAAACAGTAATTGAGAAATCACCAGTACCTATCGGTACAGTCCCAGTTTACCAGGCAATAACAAAAAAGCCGGACGTGAATGAGATTACTGAGGATGATTTTATTGATTCTATCAAAAGCCACGTAGAAGACGGTGTTGATTTCATCACAGTCCACTGCGGTCTTACAAGAGAATGTATACCAAAACTTAAGTCGCGTATAATGGGTGTTGTTTCAAGAGGAGGAAGTTTCCTTGTTAAGTGGATGCTTCACCACAATAAAGAAAACCCATTGTTTACAAGATATGATGAGATAATAGAGATTGCAAAGAAGTATGATGTTGTCTTGAGTCTTGGTGACGGTCTCCGTCCAGGATGTCTTGCAGATGCAACTGATGAAGCACAGTTGACTGAATTAAAAACGTTAGGAAAACTTGCAAAA
>CAZYEG010000262.1:0-2403 GCA_964646365.1 uncultured Methanosarcinales archaeon | reverse complement strand
GAAGGTGTTAAAATTCTTCATGTTTCAGGATTGATTGTTGCACTTTCTCCTGAATCAAGTGAATTCTGTCTTCAATTAGTAAGAAAGGCAGCACAATCAGGGACAAAAGTATCATTTGATATTAACCATCGTGCATCATTCTGGGAAAATCGTGAAACAGAGCTTAGAGAAGTGTTCACAGAAATCGCAAGTAATGCACATATTCTTATTGGAAATGAAGAAGATTTTCAGTTAGCTCTTGGGATGAAAGGTCCAGAAGCTGGTGGAGAAGGTCTTGAAAAGAAAATAAATGGATTTAAAGAAATGCTTTCTGTGATGGAGCAAAAGTTCCCCGAAACGGAATTGTTTTCAACAACCTTACGAGAAGTTGAAAGTGCAAACACTCATAAATGGGGTGCAATCGTTAAAACCAAAGACATCTTTGAAGTAGTAACCCCTAGAGATATTCCAGTTTTAGATCGAATTGGAGGCGGAGATGGTTATGTAGGTGGATTGCTATATGGTTTACTTACAGAAATGAGCATTATTGACGCATGTCACTTTGGTTGGGCAAATGGAGCTTTAACAACTACACTGCTAAATGACTATTCAGAGCCATTAAGTGAAGAGGAAGTATGGAGTGTATGGGAAGGAAACGCGAGGGTACGACGATGAGTAAAGCGAATATAGGAATGATTGGTCTTGCTGTCATGGGTGAGAACCTGACGCTTAATATTGAATCAAAAGGATATACTATTGCAGCATATGATATTGATTTAGCAAGAACAGATAACTTCATCAAAGGAAGAGCAAAAAATAAGCAAATAATTGGTACAAAATCACTAGAGGAATTTGTCTCTAATATTGAGTCACCTCGTATCATTATGATGATGATCAAAGCCGGGAGTCCAATCGATAGTGTAATCGAGAGTTTGCTTCCGTTACTAGATAAAGGAGATATCATCATTGATGGTGGTAACTCGTATTACAAAGACACAATACGAAGAACGAACTATGTAGAATCAAAAGAGCTATATTTTATCGGTTCAGGAGTTTCTGGAGGAGAAGAAGGTGCATTAAATGGACCATCATTAATGCCTGGAGGTTCCTCTGAAGCATGGAAAAAAGTCAAAGACATCTTCGTGAATATATCAGCTAAAACATCAAACAATGAAGCATGTGTTGATTGGATTGGTAAAAATGGCGCAGGTCATTTTGTGAAGATGGTTCATAATGGAATTGAATATGGGGATATTCAATTGATCACAGAAGTGTATCACATTATGAGAGAGAACCTAAACATGGGAGCGTATGAAATCGGTGAAGTATTTGATACTTGGAATAAAGGAAAATTAGATAGTTACCTTATTGATATCACGGCTAAAATATTAAAATATAAAGATGTTGATGGATCTCCACTTATTGATAAGATTTTAGATACAGCTGGACAAAAAGGAACCGGAAAATGGACTGCAGTTGATTCATTAATTGAAGGAGTACCTTTATCAATAATAACCGAATCAGTATATGCTAGATTCCTTTCTTCAATCAAGGAAGAAAGAGTATATGCAAGCAAACTATATAATAAAAAACTAACTAAATTTACAGGCAATAAGAAAGAGTATATTAATCAGTTAGAAAATGCGTTATATACATCCAAAATAATGTCATATTCACAAGGATTTGCATTATTAAGACAAGCTAGTAAAGAGTATGAATGGAATTTAAATTATGGATCAATCGCATTACTTTGGCGAGGTGGATGCATCATCAGGTCAATCTTCCTTGATGACATAAAAAATGCATTTACTAAAGATCCAAGTATTCCAAATTTAATGATTGATGATGTATTTAAATCAGAACTTTCTAATAATATAAGTGATTTAAGAACTGTGGTTGCAAATGCAGTCCTATCTGGAGTGCCGGTACCAGCGCTTTCAGCTAGCATCTCATATTTTGATGGATACACAACTGAGAAATTACCAGCGAATTTACTTCAAGCACAACGTGACTTCTTTGGTGCACACACATATGAAAGACTTGATAAACCTAGAGGAGAGTTCTTCCACACAAACTGGACTGGTAAGGGTGGTACTACATCTTCAACTACCTATAACGTGTAGTAGAAAGGACTGTTTATGGATTACCATATAACTAATAACAATGGGCTTTCTGATGATGACATTAGAGAAGTCTTGCTTGACTCAATTTCAAATCTTAATTTGAAAAGGGTATTAATTATTCCCCCTGACATAACAAGGTTTCATTCCAAAGCAGGATATATAACGAATCAATACTACCACATACTAAGTGGGTATTCAGAAGTTGATATCTTACCTGCTCTCGGGACTCATTTTGAAATGACTGAAGATGAATATCAATTAATGTTTGGAGATATTCCACTACATAAATTTATATACCATG
>CAZYEG010000261.1:0-2404 GCA_964646365.1 uncultured Methanosarcinales archaeon | reverse complement strand
CATTCATTGGAAGTCCACTACAACTAACAAAGTTAACTGAAAGCATCTCAACACCAGCTGTATTGGAAGTAAATGGGAAAGTCGCGTAAACTTGAGGCTGCAATAATGCCATTGCTTGCTTGTCAACACGATTAGGAACAACATCTCCTGCAGATACTGTCCAAAAATCAGGACTAGAATTCATTACATCCATAATCTCAATTCCTCTTGCTTCATACGTAGTATTATATCCCATAAAATCTTCAAAATAAAATTGCACACCTGAGTCATAAGTTGCATCCGTATCTATTGGAGAAGAAGGTGACCAAGAACATTTTATCCTGTTTTGCCCTACTTCATCAGTAGAATTAGATGTACAACTGCCTTCAAGTAAACCTGAATTATTTATGAGCTCTGAAAAATTTGCATAAGCCTCAGTGATGTATGTATAATCATTAAGATAAACATCAACAGAAACCGCATCTCCTCTCAATGTTTCATTATAATTATGTGTACCATGTGTATATATAGAATGATTATAAACTGCTGGACCATCTTTATAGATAAAAAAACTTACTGTATCATCAGTAGCGGAATCTAGATCAAGAACATTACCAAAATCATCACTCAATCCAGCTATATTCATACCACCCTCACTTATGAATTGATGAACCAAACTAAGCGTCACCGTCTGACCATTATAATCTGGCGAAGTAAGATTATCCCAAGAGCATTCCCATTGTGATCCAGATATTTTTTGACAAGAATCCGTCCTTACATTCTGACCACCCATTATTTGTGATTGATCTATCCAGACATAACTTTCCTGCATGCCTCCTGCTTCATTAAATTTTACACTAAGATTAAAAGTGGCATTTGGATAAAGGTACCTTACTCCATTATACACCTTTGCCCTCTCATAAGAAAACATTGCAACATCTGGAGGTGTTTGGTCAGCTGTAAGAGATATCATTGCAGTCACATTACCAACATTACCATTCATGTCCGAAACTGATAATGTAATTGGACATGTAGCTGATTCATTTCTTTGAATATAAATTTCCGCGCCATCATTATTCAACTCTCCCCATGTACAATTGTAAGCAGTATCATTCTCATAGTTCATATTCACGCAGTTTGATGGAGAAAGACTTGCAAAACTCCCTGCACCATCTTGAAAGGCTCTCGGATAAAAACAAGTGAGATCCGCACTAATACTAGAAATATCCACTTCTGAATTTGGATCAGTAACGACTGCATTAACAATGACTGGATAAAATTCATGTATTGGAAAATAATTAACGTCAATTAAACTTCTCCGATTAAAATGTCCCTGATGTTTCACACTAATAGAACTAACACGAGGACTCTCCTGATCTATATCAAAACTTTGCGAAGTAAGAGTAGAAACTTGTCCAAATCTATCTGTTGCACTTGCCTGTATAGAAACTTCACCAGAGAAAGATCCTGTTATAAGCCCAGCTGAAACCGGATTAAATGTAAAACTCCCTGTTTTGACACATGTTGTTTGGTTCACATTAATAGTATGAAACGCTCCGTTATTATGAAAAAATTCAATTTTTGATAAACCTACACATGTGCTAGAGCTACTTCCAACATAAGCAAAATCACGTGCATTATAATTTATTGTTATATCTTCTCCAGATGACACCACCGAATTACTAATACTAAAAAGAATTGTTGGAGGTGTACTATCGCGAGTTATTGTATGAGAAGTAACACCCAAATAATTGCCTGATGAATCATAATTTAATATATCAAAATATAACAGATTCCTCACAGAATTCATATCAGCAATAGGAGTTGCATACTCACAGTTTGACGTCCTTCCATCTGCATTTGGAACACATGTAAAATCTGCCTCTATATCCGCATCTCTATAACGCACTTCAGAACCGAGTGGAGACACTGGGCCACTTGCAAGCAAGCTAACCCTAACCTGATCATTTCTCCGTCTAAACCCTTCTATCTCATCTGCTCCACTAATCTGAACATTATTTATACTGGCATAAGCATCCGCCGCATAGAATGGCAAAACAAGTACTAAACAAATCATAAATATTGCCATTGTTTGTATATTTGTTATTTTCATTTTATTCAAATTCAGGTTCAAAATAAATTCTATAATCTCTGGAATAATTATTATAAGTTCCTATATTTTCAACATCCTCTATTTCATCGAAACTGTCAGGGTTAAGTGAAACAAGATAAACTTTTAATCTTCTTGATTGATTAACCAGATCAAATCGCAGGTCAACATAATCCAGTTCAATTCCACCTTCTTGAAATTTCGAACCATTTGCACTAAAATCAATACCCGGCAATGTATACGAGATAAAATTCTCACTTCTAGTCTCTTCTGGAATAATTACATCTCCATTATAGAACAATGATCCTGAAAGAT
>CAZYEG010000260.1:0-2407 GCA_964646365.1 uncultured Methanosarcinales archaeon | reverse complement strand
TTCATCCAATGTTCGGACCAGGAGTAGAAAAACTTATCGGGCAGACAATTATAGAATGCCCTATTCGATCAAACTCTCACTATAAACACATAAGAAAAGTATTTGAAAAAGAAAAAGCAAAAATAAAAAGATCTACACCAGTCAAACACGATCAAATGATGGCAATAATCCAAGGCATGCTTCATTTTTCCTCAATTACCATGTGTCATGTATTAAAAGATCTAGGAATTGACGTCGAAGAAAGTCTCAAATACACTTCCCCAGTATACAAGCTCAAAATGGATATGATTGGAAGAATTCTAAACCAAAATCCGTGTCTTTATGCAGATATTGAACTTCAAAACAAATACAATACAAAAGTTATCAACAAATATATCAAAAATCAGAATAAACTATTAAAGATAATCAATAAACAAGATAAAAAATCTTTTGTGAAATATTTTAATGAAGCATCCGATTATCTCGGATCATTCACTTCACAAGCAGAAAAAGAAAGTAACAGATTAATAAGTAAAATGGTGAAAAAATGAAAACAGTAGCACTACTCGGACCAAAAGGGACATTCTCCCATCAAGTATTTTCAGAAAATTTTGAAAAATGCAAAGCAAAATTCGTCAATACAATAAGAGACGTATTTGAAGACGTAAGTAAAAACGGCACTATTGGAGTTGTACCAATTGAAAACTCAATCGGCGGAACAGTTGGACAAACATTAGACGCATTAATGGGGTTTAAGGTAAACATCACAGAGGAAATATTACTTCCGATTAAACATAATTTATGTGGACACCAAGACGATATGTCAAAAATTACAACACTATACTGTCATCCACAGACTTATTCACAGTGCGAGATGTTCATTCGAAAGAATTTAAAGTCTGTAAAAGTTGTGAACACAGCGTCAAACTCTACATCAGCAGAAATGTTAATAGAATCATCAGATGATAACGCAGCTGCAATAATCCCAAAAGTTGCAGCTATGATTTATACACTACCAATTTTGAAATCTAATATTCAAGATAATGAAAACAATACAACACGTTTTATTGTAATATCTAAAGAAGTTGGAAAAGTTTCAACTAAAGATAGAACATCTCTTTCACTTCATCCACAAGTTGATCGACCAGGACTATTGTATGAAATTCTAGGATATTTTGCAGAGAATAAAATAAATCTTACAAAAATTGAATCTTTGCCAACAAAAGGAAAACTTGGAGATTATCTTTTTTTTATAGAGATTGAAGGTAATACCGAAGAAGATAATGTCAATAAAGCTTTCAAAGCATTAAAAGAGGTCGGAGACCTTAAGGTGTATGGTTCATATAAGAGAATGTACTAATGAGAAGAGAAAAAAATACATCAATAATTGCAGTGATTGCAAACACGCTTCTTTGTATAGCAAAATTTATTGTTGGTATTCTTTTTAACAGTATATCTATAATCTCTGATGCCCTTAATTCATTTACTGACATTATTGCATCACTTTCAGTATTAATCAGTATCAAGGTGTCAAGTTTAAGTCCAGACAAAAAACATCAATTTGGACATACTCGTTCACAACCAATTGCAGGACTCATTGTTGCAATATTTACATCAATTGTAGGTTTTGAAGTAATCGTTTCTTCAATAATGAGAATTATTGATGGTAAAAAGATTATACCTGGTTTATTGCCAATAATAATCATTATAATTGTGATAATAACAAAATTTTTACTATATATAGATGCGAAAGATACATACAAACATTCAAAAGGTACAGCAATCAAAGCACTTTACACAGATCATAGAAATGATGTACTAGTATCTTCAGCAGTATTAATTGGTGTTATTTTATCATCTTATGGTTATCCAATATTTGATCCTATAGTAGCTATTATAGTAGGTGTATACATAATTTGGTCTGGATTTGATATTGGAAAAGAAAATATACGTTATTTGATGGGGGAAGCACCAACAGAAGACATGTTTAATCATATTGAATCTCTTGCAGCTTCAGTACCAGGAGTAATAGGAATACACGATATTCGAGCGCATTTACTTGGGACAGTATTAGAAGTTGAAGTCCACATCTATGTAGACAAAACCTTAAACATTCAAAAAGCTCACGATATTGGTAAACGTGTTCAAAATAAACTTGAAAAACAAAATCACATAATAAAAGCATACATTCATATTGATCCATTCCATGGAAGATTCAAGAAAAAAAGGAAATTTTAACAAATTTTTTAAACAAATATCAAAATATAAGATAACATGAGCCAAACAAACAACATTGCAGAAACATTGCATCCGCTTGAAAGGAAAGTATTGCCTGTATTAGGCTCGAATATGCTCTTTGAGGACATTGTTAAGGCTTCAAAACTAAAGGATGTTGAAGCAATGAGAGCTTTACAGTGGCTATCTAACA
>CAZYEG010000259.1:0-2412 GCA_964646365.1 uncultured Methanosarcinales archaeon | reverse complement strand
AAGTACCAGTAGGTATAAATGGGGTACAGCCAGATGTATTACTATCATATAGCCATTATTCTGCCAATTCACTTTCTTCATTAGGTTCAGGTTGGAACATAAACACATATTCAATTATGCGAGACACAAACCACACCCAATCAGATACAAGTGACGATTCTTTTAGAATCAATCTTAATAATATTTTAGGTCCACTCATTTATTCTGATGGGTACTATCATACTAAGCATGAATCATATGCAAGAATCAAGAAACTTTCTGGTGCATCTAATGAAAAAGGAGAATACTGGGAAGTTCATACTAAAGATGGAACAAAATACACCTTTGGAAATACATTAGATTCAGAACAAGTATCAAATCTGGAAAATTTTGTTTCAATTTGGCATCTTAAAGAAATTGAAGACACACACGGAAACAAAATCACATACACATATCTAGAAAACCCATATTCCGGAGAAGGTGTTACATATCTTTCTGAGATCAATTATGGATTAAATAAGATAAAAATAACATACAAGGAAAATACTGTGACGAATAGATTGTACTATTCTTCTGCAAACAAAATAAAACCTTCCGCTATTTTTAGTGAACTTAATACATATCATAACAATACATGGATTAGAAGGTACATAGCTGGCATATTTACAAAAGAAGTGCAATCAATGATGTTTCTCGGGTTAATTGGTGAATCCTACAAAAATTATGCTTTACCAAATACTTATTTTGGTTATTATGATTCAGAAAAAGGATGGGCCGAAGATGCATCATTTACAATGCCTCCTGAAGTGAGATTTGTTAAAGATGGATGGAAAGACGCAGGCGTAAGAATAATAGACATAGATAATGATGGTCTACAAGACATTCTTAAAATGTACAGCTCTAGTGACATAAAAGTCTGGAGAAACACTGGTAACGGATGGTCACCTGTTGAAAACTGGAATAGCTTTTTAGATGGTGGTTTTGTAGGAACAGATGGAATTGATAATGGCGTTCGGTTTGGCGATATTAATGGAGACTTAAGACCAGATATTGTAAAAGCAAAAGGCGGAACGCGTCTCACCAAAACAAATACAGTCTCAAAAAAAGACTTCAATTGGGCAGATAGCAATATGCAATTACCTTCAGGAATTAATTTTGTAACAGACACAGGAACATTGCTTGGATACAATGATTGTACACCTTCTGCTTGTCCATCTGGATACTCTGATCTTGGTGTAAGTTGTGATGGAGAATACTGTACCAGAACATGTTCAAGCGAAGCATGCGGTTCAACATGGACAAAAGTATGGGATGACACTCAAGGCGCAGCAGTAAGTAATGATGACAGAGTTACTGCTTACAGTTACTATTATCATTTTTGTGGACGCTTAGTTGACTGGGGAGGGTTTTCTTGTGATGAACCACAAACTTATTGTTATCAGATGTATCACGCAGGTTGTGGAAAAGAAGCAAGCTCAGATATAAAGTCACAAACAGCAATGCTATATTCTAATTTTGGAAGCATTGATGGAAAATGTGAAGATAATGAATATGATGAATCAGACTGGCGTTGTGACATTTCTGGTTATAGCTACTGTCTGCCAAGATCTTTTTCATGTAACGGTATAGATAATTGTAGAAACACATGCTGGGAAGAAGGACCTAATGGAGTACAATACACTGACTTTACTCTTAAAGCATGGGACGGAGACTGTGACGATTCTTCTGCAGATTTAGAAAATGGCCACCAAGAAGCAGCAGCAGTAATAGAAGTATATACCTCACCTGTTACAGGAAATATAATTACACAAACATGTGAGCGTGAAGCAATATATGAACTTCCAATAGACGAAGGAGTAAGACTAATTGATGTTGATGGAGACAGTGATTCAGATATCGTTATTGCAACTGACACAACAAGAACCACATACTTAAACCAGCGAGACAGCTGGCAAATATCAACAGATTGGCAAATACCATCAGCAATGACCTTCATAGACAACTCAGGAAACGATAAAAACGTTAGAACTGTTGATATAAATGGCGATGGTTTAATAGATTTAGTCAAGGCAGACACAGGTTCAAAAGTGATCTGGTTAAACACAGGAAAAGGATGGACATCTTCCACAATTACACTACCAGATTTTACATTCACATCAAACAATCAAGACAACGGAATTAGGTTTGGAGAAGTGAATGGCGATGGTCTTATAGATATAGTTCAGAAAACCAGCACGACAATAAATATCTGGATTAATTATGGATTTGAATTTGATTTAGACAACACATATAACATTCCTTCATCAATAGATCTTTCTGTATCAGGAGTCAGAACAGTCGATATTAATGGCGATGGTTTAATGGATTTTGTTAGTGGAAATGGAACTCAAAAAACATGGATCAATAAGGCACAAAAGCAATATCTGTTAAGAA
>CAZYEG010000258.1:0-2422 GCA_964646365.1 uncultured Methanosarcinales archaeon | reverse complement strand
AATCAGAGCAAAATCTCCAATTGTTGGTGGACCAAGTGCAGGAACTGCAATAACTGTTCTTACAGCATCGCTTCTGCTTGGAGAAGATGTTAATGAATCTGTAGCAATTACAGGAACTATCAATTCTGGTGGTATCGTTGGTACGGTCTCTGGGATCAAACAAAAAATTGAAGCTGCAAAAACTGTTAACATTACAAAGGTAATTATTCCAAAAGGTACAAGATTTCATAAAGAGAATGAATCTCTAAATGAAACTCTTGACTTACTTGAATACGGAAAGGAACACGGTATAGAGGTAATTGAGGCTTCATTTTTTTCTGAAGCAATGCATCATATTTCAGGATTAGAGCCTGAAGATAATGAAGAAGACATTGCTGTAACAAAAGAATATAATGAAACGATGAAGAAAGTTGCATTTACTCTTTGTAATAGATCAAAAATGCTTTTTAATAAAATATATTCAACCAACGACAGCGAATATCCTATAGGGGTAAACATGTCAAATATGGGTATAAAGGAATATAATGAAGGCAATTTCTATTCTTCTGCATCATACTGTTTTGGGGCGAATGTTAGATTTAATTATCTTGTACTTAACCAAACTAATGCACACGTTGGGATAGAAAAAATAAAATTAATTTTAGATATTGAAAATTTTACCCAAGAATTCAATTCGCAAAAACTTGAAACAATTACAGATCTTCAAACTAGTATAATAGTAAATGAAAGACTGGCTGAAGCACAAGATGTTGCAAGCAAATTGAATAGGACTAATGACCATTCAAATTTTGCATACGCAGTTGAAAGATACTATTCTGCGATATCGTGGAGTAAGTTTTTTGGAACTGGCACAAAAAAGATAATAATAAATCAAGAGACGTTGAAATCGTCATGTGAACAAAAGTTAAAAGAAGCCGATGAGAGATATCAATATGCTAATTTGATATATCCAACAAACTTTGATAGTGCAAAAGATCTATTATCTGATGCAATTGAAGAAATGGGAAGAAAAAGATATGATCTATGTCTGTTTAAAGCGTCAAAATCAAAAGCTCAAAGTGATATGTTTCTTAGTCTTCTTGGGGCAACTGAGGAAGATTTAGAAGATGTGCTTGATATTAAACTTGAAGCTATTGAGAAAATTATAGTTGATCAAAATAAAAAGGGAAATTTTCCAATACTTGGTTACAGTTATTATCAATATTCCAGATCACTTTCAAATCATGAGCCAAGCTCTGCAATACTGTATTCTGAATATGCACTTGAACTTTCTGATTTGGATGTTTATTTTGAACAAGAAAAAAAAGTATTTTTCAAAATTGAGTTTACAAAGGAAGTTGTCTTTTTTTTAGGACTCGCAATTGGAATATTGGTTGGATTTCTTCTTAAAAAAGACTATATCAATATAAAAAATAAATAATTCTAATGAACGTAAACGATTGTAAAAAACCCTTGGAAGATCTCACTCGCGCAAGACCTCCCGCGGGAAAAAGAGGTGATTGTGATTTTGTTTACACTTTGGAGTAGTATAAGGATATATAAATCTTTCGATTTCTTTAGTATTTTCGAGTAGTTACAAATGTCTTCCGGATTTCCTCACACAAGTGTTATAAAAAATAGAATTCTCCTCGATATATGAAAAAAATAATACTTTTACTCGTCATAGTAATTTGTGGATGTTCTGCTGATTTTTCCTACGAATACAACACATCCACACACACTTACTTCTGCCCTGGAGAATGTGAAAACGTACTAACCTTTCTGATAAATAATAGCAAAGAGTCTATTGATTGCGCGTTTTTTGACCTTGGTTTGGAAGGGGTAAAAGAGGCGCTTGAGAAAAAAAGTGCTCAAATTCCAGTTAGATTACTGATAGAAGGGGATAATTATGAGGATTTTGGGAAAAAAGAGACAAATTATGCCTATATGCACAATAAATTTTGCATTATTGATAATCGAATTACATTTACTGGGTCTATGAACCCTACAAATAATGGGGCTTACAAAAACAATAACAATTTGGTTGTAATTAATTCAAAACTAATATCAAATAATTACTTAATAGAATTCGAAGAATTGTGGAGCGGGGTGTATGGAAAAGGAGATAGAACCCAAACCCCAATAGTGGTTCTTGATAATGTTACATATGAGACCTATTTTTGTCCTGAAGACGATTGTAGGGGAAAAGTTTTAGAAAAAATCAGATTGGCAAATAAAAGCATTTATTTTATCACTTTTTCTTTTACCGATGGAGGAATTGCGTCAGAAATACTTCTAAAAAGAGACCTTGATATTAAGGGCATACTTGAAAGTAGGCAATGTAGTAAACACTCTGTATGGAAGCTTTTAGAGTATCAAGGCCTTGATGTTCAAAAAGATAGTAATCCCAATAGTATGCGTCATAAGGTGTTTATTATTGATG
>CAZYEG010000257.1:0-2436 GCA_964646365.1 uncultured Methanosarcinales archaeon | reverse complement strand
CAAAGAAATCGGTGAAAAATTTGATGGAGCATATTCACTTGCATATTTGAATGCTGATGGAGACATGATACTTGCTAGAGACCCATGGGGATTTAGGCCTCTTGCATATGGTCGTATTGATGAGGACACTTTTATTGCGGCATCTGAATCTAATGCACTTGCAAATATTGGTGTAAAAGAATATGAATATCTTCAACCTGGAGAGTTATTGCATATTTCAAAAGAAGGTAAAATTAAAAAAACACAATTCGTTGAATCAAAAAGAAAAGCTTACTGCATGTTTGAGTGGATTTATTTTGCTAATGTATCATCTGTTCTTGAAGGAAAATCTGTATACGTCACAAGAACAAATCTTGGTAAAGAATTGGCAGCGCTTGAGACTGAACCAGTAAATAAGGATGATTATATTGTTGTGCCTGTTCCAGATACAGCAAAAGCTTCTGGTGACGCAATGGCTTTCGAACTTGGGATTCCTTCAAAAGAAGGACTCATTAGAAATAGATTTGTTGGTAGAACTTTTATTGAAGGCGATAAAAGTAGACGATTAAAGGTCAAAACAAAATATTCAATCGTAAAAGAAATACTTAAAGACAAAAAAATCATTCTTGTTGATGACAGCCTTGTAAGAGGAACAACGTTAAAAGAATTGATATCATATATCAAAGAAGAGGGTGGAGCAAAAGAAGTTCACATCAGAGTGTCATGTCCACCAATCATGGGACCATGCTTTTATGGGATTGATATGTCAACTATAAATGAACTTTGGGCACCTCAGTATATTAAAAAGATTGATCCAAGTGGAGCATATGATCAAAAGCTTCTAAATAAAATGGCTGAAGAAATTGGCGCAGATTCATTAATTTACAATACTATTGACGGTGTTGTAAGATCTATTGGAATAGAAAGAAAAGATCTATGCTTAGCATGTCTTGATCAGAATTATCCAACAAAAACAGGTAAAAAGTTATTTGAAAGATCATGTGTCGCATGCAACGAGCGTGGCTGTGGCAAAAAAAGAACGTATGAGTGATTTCTTATGAACAAAATTGTTTTAATTGATGAAGAAAAATGTATAGGTTGTGGAGCATGTGTTAATCTTTGTCCACAAGAAATTCTTTATTTAGAAAATGACAAATGTAAAGTTAGTGATGAGAGTAAGTGTGACAAACTTGCTGGTTGCGAAAGAGTTTGTCCTACAAACGCAATAAAAATTAAAAAATAAAAAAAATTACTTCTTTCCCATAAAATAATAGACTATTGCGGTAATTATACTGAATAATATTGCACAAATTATCCATATAACTTTTCCAACAGTGTTCATCTTTTTGTTATTTACTAATACATCATAAATAACCCAAATTGCACAAGCCAGACCGATTAGTCCGATTAAATTTCCTACTAAAGCCATTTTATCCCCCCATGTACTTATTATAGTGTATTATAGATATTTCTTTATATAAATATTCTTATTTATTCAAGAACTAAGAAAGGAAAACCAATTCTGCTATAACTTGCAAGTACATTAAATGGTTCAATCTTAATGTCTTCTAGCTCTTTTGTGTCTAAATCATAGACAAAGAGACTTGTCATCCTATAGCCTTTACCTGAAATTAGACTTGACGTGAGTATTGCTAATTTATTATTGTCTTCGGCCAAATAGACGTTTTTTTCATCACCTTCTAATTCAACTTCTAATAATGCTTCAGAATTACCTACCACAGGATATCTGTGTATCTGAATAATGTTTCCTTGTTTTGAAAGATGATATATTGCATTATTTCCTGGAAAAATATTTGCAAGCCCAGACCTATCTGTTATAATATTTGAATAAAGAATTTCTAAATTCCCGTTATCCAAATCAATTGTCCTTATCTCTAATGTGATTTGGTCAGCACTATAATCTCCTAAAACGCTAAAAAGATAATCATTGCCAGAATATAATGTTCCTGATGTTCCATATTCAAATTCTCTTATTTGTTGCTCTTTATATTCTCCCAAATCCATGGTCATTAATTTAGGATTTGATGTAACTCTTCCGAGAGAATCTTTATTTCCGCCCTTTGTGAAGTAGATCTTGTCTTTTACAACTGCAAATGAACCGGCATTAAACTGTGTATCTGCACCAACAGAATCTCCAGTAAGTGGATTTATTTCGCTTAAAGTCCATCTGTCATTATCACCACTCCAGTCAGAGCCCCAATCTCTTACTGTAAAAAATCTACCGGCTGCAGTGTACGGATACATAACGCTTCTTGAATATGATGCAGATGTGTATGTCTTCATGATATCTACTCCGTTATCTCGTGGTAAATATCTAACAACAGCACTGCTTGACTTGTCCCATTGTATGTCTGCAATGTAACCGCCACCTTCGAAATCATTGTACTGAACATCAACCAATAATCTATCGTGTAAAGATGACAATCCTTCATTATG
>CAZYEG010000256.1:0-2453 GCA_964646365.1 uncultured Methanosarcinales archaeon | reverse complement strand
AGTAATGGCTCAGAGAATCTGCCAGTTCCGCCACCTGCATCTAAGATTCTCAAAGCTCTTTGCGGAAGATTCTCTATTATAAAGTACTCTACTATCTTATCACATACTCTATCATCGTGATCAGAGTAGTTTTCTGCAATTTTATTGTAAAAAGATTCTACATCTTCTTGTTTTTTCATCATATAAACAAATAAACCTAGATAAATATAAACTTTATTATTTCTATACCATTATTCTATGATTATACATTGTTTGATAAGGTTCCGCACAGGATTTTATCATTTCAATAACATTATCTGGCAAATTGATTTTTCTTTTTTGTTTTCCTTTATGTATACCTGTACTTTTTATAGCATCTTTCTGCCAAATGTCTTTCAAATCCCATAACATAACATTTTTTTGTTCCCATGACATTGATTCTGGAATATATGGAATCCTAACCATTTTACAATATTCCTTCATAATATCTTCTGGATTGTTTCTAAAGTCATCTGCATCAACTACTATTGGATCTTGTCCACAATCGTTAACAACAATATCAAAAAGCCTTTTTTGATCTTGGTAACCTGCTTCAATCATATCAAAATCAGGGAGAACCCTATAATGAGAGGTTAATGCATCTTGTGGATTTCTTATGATAAATGTATTAGTAAACAAAGACAATAGTTCGGGATTCATCCTATCTCTTATATTGTATGCCATATTTTTAAAGAAAAGTAATTCTTTGTCAGGAGGGCTTAGAACTTGTGAAAGGATATCCTCAAATCCACATCCTATTCTAGGTTCAGAACTACTGTATCTAGTATGTCCTTTTTCATAGCCATGATAAAAATATTCCGACCATGGCTCATGTAATACTTTTGTATCCTCTCTTTCAATGAATACTCTTTCAAAAGCTGTAGATACCGACCTTGGAACTGCCCATAAAGCAATAATTTTCTTATCCATATAATTCACGTCTTTTTAGGATTTAAACTCCATTATTTGTTCTTCTAATCTTTGTTTATGTGACCATAAACAACCAGGGCAATTATCAGTAAAGGCTTTATTTTCTTCCACAAATCTTTGATAATCTTCAACGGAAATCAAATCAAGAATATTTGTATCAACTATAACCCCATTCGGACAAATAACCAGCCTACCATCATTATTTATTGATAAATCAAAAGCACCTCCATTACAATTATAGCTGAAACTACCACTAAAAAATTGTGTTAATCGTTCTAATGTAAAATCATCATCTATGAGTAAAGCTCCTTGTCTTTTCATTCTTTGAAGAGTGGCACTGATTGATGTAATTGTTTCCGATTCACTCTGTAAAGAAAGATCTTTTGTAGCTTCCTGATTTATACTATTAACCATCATTATCATAAGTTTAGTGGGGATTGCCAAAGAAGAAAAGTAATCAACCATATCTGGAAGTTCCCTTAGATTATATTTTGTTACAACTGTTGATATTTGAGTTTCAAAACGATAATTTCCTTGACTTATCTGCTCCAGTATAGATTTCATATTCTGATTCAACTTTTTCCCAAACTCAGGTTTACCTTCCCCCTCAATATAATCAATGGAAATGCAAAGAAAGTCTAGACCTGCTGAATCTAGTTCAGATAATGTTCCTGGTTTCAAGAGATAACCATTAGTAGCAACTGTAACAAAAGCATCTCTCGAAGCAATATAACCAACTAAATCAGAAAGGTAATATTTTAATAACGGTTCTCCCCCGGTAATGACAAAATCCCTATTTCCTAAATTATAAGCTGTGTCTGCAACTTTTTTCCAATCATCAAAACCTAAATCAGGCCCTGTTTCTACATATATCTCAGAACAGTAATCACATTTAATATTGCATTTTCTGGTAAGTCTAGCACATGTAAGTACTGGATGGATTAAACCTTCATGAGCTTTTCTTAAACTTTCTTGATATGCTTCTTGTTTGTATTGTCTTACCATTTTAAGCTTTCCCTTTAATGCAAGCATGACAAACTGCATCAGCCAAACATCTTGTTGAATCAATTAACCTACTACTTTTATACCCATTAACTAGAACAGATAAATCAGTACACCCTATAACTATATGTTCATATTCACTATAATCTGTTTCAATCATATCCCGAAATTCATAAAGTGGAGACTCACCTTTTAAAGTTTTCACAATCACTTCTAAAATTCTGCTATAATTCTGTGGGCGAATTATTGAAGTTCCATCTAAGTATTTATGATATAATCCTTTATCAAAAGTTGTTGGTGTTGATAGCAATAATACTTCACCATAACCTTTTTCTTTTATTTTACTGGATGTTTCCTCTACAATGCTTAATATTGGTAAATCTGTCTGGGATAAAAGATAGTCTATGAAATAATTCAATGAATTACAAGGAAAAACAATAAGATCTGATCCTGCTTGTTCTAGAATATGAGTTGAATGAGATAACATACGCTTAACTTCATCT
>CAZYEG010000255.1:0-2456 GCA_964646365.1 uncultured Methanosarcinales archaeon | reverse complement strand
TGTTATATTCAATAATTTGGGCCTCCGAAAGATATTTATAGTAATATATTTTATATTATATTATGGAGGAAAAATTAAGGATTTTCAATTTCATAATAGCAATTATAACCGGAGTTATTTTAATTGTATCTATCATAGCGGATTTAAGACCTTCCATTAGTTTTGGTCTTGATGGATGGGCTACAATAATCCCTTTTTTTATCATTTTAATTGTTCTTCCAATATTTATGATAATCAAGGAACCAAAATTGAAAAGTTGGTTAAACTTCTTAATTAATGGGGCAATAATAGGAGGAGGTATCTGGTCAATTTTGACCTTAGTTACTTTACTTCCAAGGTTAAGTTTGATAATCGCAGACGGAACTGCATATTGGGGATATGTATCATTACCTATTGTTATCATAGGATACCCATTAATTCTTATTGGAGCAATAATTGGGTCTATAGTGGGATTAATAATCCAAAAAATAAAATCTAAGAAATAGTTTAGTCTTTCTCCGGCACAAATTATTCTTCGTTGCTTCGCTCCTTGTCTCGCCCACTACGTAGGCTCGAAAATATAACAGATTTTAACCGGTTCACTTCGGCTCACCACTACGTAGCTTCGCCTTCGTTCTCCCAAATTTTTCTCTTCGAGAAAAACTATCGGTTAAATCGATGTTAATCGAAATTTTTAGTTAACAGATAATGCAAAGATAAAGCTAAAAAAATATATTTTCTTAACAAAAAAATCCTAAGTTTCGATACTTAATTTATTTCTAAAAATAGATTGTGCTTCGCACTAGCTTCATGCATTCTAGAAAACTAAAAACTTACCCTCGCCACTTCGTAGCTTCGGTCGATTAACAGAGGTTCAAAGGTTTCATTCCAGTCGTCACTTCGTAACTCCTTACATTACACCTAACTTTTTTGTCTCAGGTAACTCCGAGCCAAAAAAGTTCTTTGAACCTTCATGTTATATCCAATTGAGAAAACGGCTAAAAA
The DNA here is from genome assembly GCA_964646365.1 of uncultured Methanosarcinales archaeon. GTDB lineage: Archaea > Nanobdellota > Nanobdellia > Woesearchaeales > CAZYEG01 > CAZYEG01. The sequence goes on along the minus strand of CAZYEG010000255.1, from coordinate 1,472 downwards.
AAGAAAGGGTCGGCTCGAAACGACTTATCTTGCAGAATTTGCTTGCTCCAAAGATAATGCATTATATAAATCTCTAATTTTTCTCTCGGTTTTGTCCTGACCAAAAACAGAAACATCAGCAGTTGGTGAGATGACTTCTCCAAGCATTTCAAAGAAAGCATAACCCGTTGTAAATGGTGATTGTTGTAACAATCTAAAATACCCTTCATCTCCTTGGTGCTTTCTTGGAAAACAAGCTATTCCATCTGGTCCCATACGGAAATTAAATGCTATTTTTTCACCTTTTGCATACCTATCATTCATTTCTCTAATAAAATCTTTTACTCCATCTGCTCCATCAGAGGCAGGAATCCATCTCGTTCCAGCAAAATAACAATCTATAGAACTTGAACCATCATGATTTCTTGCTATCTCTTCAAAAGGAGGCTCCCAATCTTGTGTTAAAAAGAATCCTTGAAGATGTAGGTGATTTACTGAAGCATGTGCTCCATTTGAATTATAACATAATCTAACTCCATTCCCCATTCCCTGATTAGTTACAAAATCCCATGCAGCTTCTACTAAATATCCATCTTTATCTGGATCAAGATATTGGTTATGACCTCCATTTTTTCTGTTTGGAGACCATAAGAAATGATAAGGTGCAAAAGGATATCTGTTGAAAACAAAATCAACACTCAAATTATCATCATATTTAACAGAATGGAATAGCTCTGGATCAACTGCTTTTATACCTAAATGGAATCCTTTTGGGTTGAATGGTAAATCTAAAGGAGTATCTGTTTTTCTTGCTTCTCTTCTTGGACGAAATCCCCTAACAAAATTATATTGCAGTTGAAAATCCCCTATTTTTGTTCTAGTAGTTCTATCTATAACTACAGCACCATCTTTTATTCTTTTCAATGCTTCTGCTAAAATTACGGGATCTTCTGGAGTTTCCCAACCTAAATCATAATCAAGTCTTCTAAAAACAGAAGCAGGCATATCTTTACCATGAAAATTTAGATTAGCTAGCATAGCTATAGCCATTCCTGGAGGAAGGTCATTTGTTTCAACTAATTCTTCAAGCCTACCTTGGAATAATTCCACAAATTCTGCTGCTTTGTTAGCATTATCTTTTAATGGAATGTATTGATTCATACAATAAAGAAATAGATAATACTATTTAAATCTTTTTGTTGTTACTATTATAAAATAAAAAAAATAATTCGAGCCGACCCTTAATTCTTATAATGGAAAGTGCTTCGCACTTGATGACGCCGTTTTCTCAACTTTGCGGACGCAATTTTCCCACACTGCGTGGGGGAAAAGGATATAACAGGAATTTAACGGTTCGGAACGACCGCCTTCGGCTATTTTGCCAAGCAAAATTCGTTCCTCTCCCAAATGCTTCCTCGCCCGCTCTCAAAATTTCAGCTCTGTAAACGAGGAAATTTTGTGAGGGCTCGTCGGCACTTCGTTAAATTCCAATG
>CAZYEG010000254.1:0-2464 GCA_964646365.1 uncultured Methanosarcinales archaeon | reverse complement strand
CTTCAGTGAGTCTTGTTGTATATGATTTCTCTTTAGGATTTTCAAAACGATTTTTTATCGTTAAATTAAGTTTCTTTAGTTTGAATTGTTTGTCGCCAAAACAACTGTACATCCCAGTGTGACAAGCAACTCCATACTGTCCTACAGTGTATATTATGGTGTCATTGTCACAGTCGATATTGAAATTGGTTAATGTTTGATAATTTTTTGATGTCTCCCCCTTGGTCCAAAGACTATTTCGACTTCTTGAAAAATAAGTGCATTTTCTTGTCATGAGAGTTTTTTGAAATGACTCTTTAGACGAATATGCAAGCATTAAAGTTTGACCTTGATCGTCTTTAACAATCGTAGGAATTAAGTTGTTGAATTTTATTATATCTGCCCATGAATCTATAAGGTTTAATGTATCTGTATAGATGCTCATGCCGACAACAGAATTGATATCAAGATCCTCTAACTGTTTTATTTCTTCAGCCGTGCTTACACCACCTGCGTAGTTGATCTTGTTGGTTGTTATGTCCTTTAATTTCTTTATTGCATCAATATTTATCCCATTCATCAACCCTTCCTTGTTAACATCGGTGAACAAAAATTCTGAACAAAGTGTATTAAGTTCTTTTGCCCTATCGATGTAGTTTTCCTTAGTTGAGTTTGTCCAACCTTTGTCAACTACTTCTTCATTTTTTGAATCAAGCGCAACAATTACAAAATCTTTGTTTATTTGAGATAAGAATTCTTTGGTCGCACATGTTCCAATAATTACCTTACTTGCTCCTGCTTTAATGTATTCTTGTACGAGATCCTTAGTTCGAATCCCCCCACCTACGTTGCAACGAAGCCTCTTGCATATCTTTTTGATTAACTCTTTATTGCTTCCTTTACCAAGAGCTGCATCTAAATCGATAATATTGACTAATGGGTAGACGCTGAATTCTTCAACTTTTTCCCAGACTTCTGTCTCAATTTTCTTTTCTTTTCCATTGATTAACTGCACTGCTTTACCGTCCATAATATCTATACTTGGAATTAACATTTGTTTTACCTCCTAGGAAACTTTGAAAATCTATGATTTTCATTTTCTCACCTTGATTTGTTTATTTCTTAAATAATTCTTGACTTCATCTATACTATATTTATTATAATGGAATACTGATGCTGCAAGAGCTGCATTTACATCTGTTTTTTTGAAAACATCACAAAAGTCTTCAATACTTCCAACACCACCAGATGCGATGACTGGAATATTTACTGACTTTGTAATTATCTTTGTCAAATCTATGTCAAATCCTTTTTTAGTTCCATCTCTATCCATTGATGTCAACAGAATCTCTCCTGCGCCTAGTTGTTCCACTGTTTTTGCCCACTTAATTACATCAAGATCTGTTTGTATTCTTCCTCCGTTGATGAATACTTTCCATACATTTTCTACTTTTTTTGCATCAATTGCTATTACAATACACTGCGAACCAAACTTCTCTGATGCTTTTTTTATTAGATCTGGATTTTTGACAGCACTGGAATTAATGGAGATCTTATCAGCACCAGCACCCAGAATATTCCTTATATCATCTATAGAAGAGATACCTCCACCCACAGTAAAAGGAATGAATACATTCTTTGCAACTTCTTTTACCAAATCGATGATTGTTTTTCTTTTCTCAATAGATGCTGTAATATCTAGGAATACCAATTCGTCTGCACCTTCTTCATAATATCTTTTGGCGAGCTCAATTGCATCTCCTGCATATTCTAGATTATTGAAGTTGGTTCCTTTTACCACTTGTCCGTCCTTGACATCTAAACATGGTATTATTCTCTGAGTTAACATGTGCACCACCTTTCTAAAAATTCAAGTCCTGGTATTCCTGACTTTTCTGGGTGGAATTGCACTGCTGTAATATTATCTTCCTTTATTATGCTTGGAAAAACTTTGTAATAGTCGGTTGTTGCATATATTATGTCTAAATCAACTGGTTTCACATAGTACGAATTAACAAAATAAAAAAAAGAATCTCTATTCGAGACTGTATTCCATCCTATTTGGGGAATTTTTCCTTTGATGAATTTTTTACATGTGCCTTTGAATACGGAGAGGCCTTTTACACCAGGAGACTCATCGCTTGACTCAAAAAGAAGCTGCATTCCTATACAAATGCCAAGGAAAGGTTTTTGGGGGATTTGTTTTTTTAGGAATTCAAAGAGTTGTTTTTCTTTTAAACATTTTACAGCATCACCAAAACTTCCTTGACCTGGGAAAATTATTTTTTCTGCGGACTCAATCGCTTCTTGCTTATCAGTAATTATAGAGTCAAACCCTAATCTATCTAAAGCATTCTTTACCGATGCTAAATTCCCTGATCCGTAATCAATTATTGCTATCATTTTAGTATACCTTTAACTCCTGCTATAACTCCCTTTCTCCATGTATTTTCCTCTAATGTCATTCTAATTGCATCTCCAAGTG
>CAZYEG010000253.1:0-2490 GCA_964646365.1 uncultured Methanosarcinales archaeon | reverse complement strand
CACCTTATTGTAAATAATTAGTCTACTAATAGCCTAATTGTTATATTATATAAAATTAACTATAAGCAGATGTCAACCTGTATAGAGCATCTGGAGAAATAAGCAATTCTCTTTCAACCATTTCATCAAGCAAAGGAACTTTTTGTTGGTACGCCAAATGAAAATCAACAAATTCTTTGACAGGTGGAATGCGCAAAACAGAATCAATCAATACAACCATACGATAGTCAGATAAATTATTTATACGCGACTTGACACTTTCATAATCATATTCTAAAAAAGAGTCAAGTGTAACAAATTTTAATTCGTCTCCCGCATCAACAATTATTTTCTCTGACCTTTTATCTAGATATCTTAAAAAACTTTCAACATCATCTTTCCCATAGCGATAAGCCAAAAGCGACCATGCATCGGGAGATATGGCTTCATCATCAACATACTCCAAAACTTCTTCATCAAACACATCCGCTAAATAATCTGTAAGCATAAGTATTCGTCTATTCTTTCCACTTAATTTTCTCTTTAGAAAATATGTTGAAAAAACATGATTAGATACACTAATGTTATTTTCAATTCTTAAAGATGGTCTCTGATCCGAAACGTTGTTTAATATTTTCCTTACAGAATCAATATTTGTTACCATACTTATCCTCTATATACCATATCAAGTAGCCCGGAAGATTCAACTTCAACACGTGATCTTAATATTTCATCGTAATCTTTATTAGTTGAATCAAATGTTTTACTATCAACAACATTTACGGGTAACCGCTCGTTAAGAACTGTTCTATAGGAACCATCTAAAAATGACTGATAACTCACACCAATACCGGCGTATGGCATATCGCTTTTACCCATATGGTCGTTAAATACAAGCGCAGGATACATGCTAACAGAAACTGGTAAACTCCCTTCATCATCATCCAAAAGATCTATTTCATAATTGACCCCATGCATAGATGACCGACGGATATTTCCTTTATCCTCTGCAGAAAAGAATACTCTTGAGGCTCCATGGCTATGAGCCCACCCAATTCTTCCTCGACCATCTTTCCCCATTTCAATCTGTGTGTAAATTTTTCCTTTTGGTGTCTCAGTACAATGTACACCATTTACAACTTGACCATGAACAACATACATCCTGTCAATAATTGTCGAATCTGGGAGTGCACCTAAGGCCATAGAAACTTCAACGGATTCCCCGCTAACATAAGACATCCGCCCTGAGACATACTTCCCCTCATCAATAACACCTTGCGTAACTGTTACCTTTGAAAACTCTGGCTGAACATAATTAGAATGAGAGTCTACCCTTCTTACAATCTCATTATCATAATGATTAGATACAAGGTCCTGTTTTCTTTGTTGTATTTCTTGATAAAAAGGATTCTCTTTCACATCTTCTTTATAATTCTGAAAATCAAATTCTTTGATGAACTTTTTTATTTTAATTTTTTTTACAAATTTTGCCCATAGTTTTTTTAACGACATCATATCCCTCCACAGCTACCACAATCTTTCCTGTACAACAATGGTGAAGACGAAATTCTTCCTTCACGAAATGTATTGTAATTAAATCTTTGAAACTCATCTCCACCACCAAGCGCCTTTAATCCTTCAGCAACCATTGCACTTCCTATTATAAAATTTGGAATAATCACACTGGGCGCTGCTTGCAAACATCCTTCTTCTATTATGCTACTACCACTAGTCCCCCTCTTTTTTTCTCTACTACGGATAATAGCATCAAAATCTGATTGACAATCAACACATCTTGTCTTGCCAGGCATATACACCTGAACCTGTCCTCCTGTATAAGACGTTCCTCCGTCGACATATATTGCTGAATGACGAGTTGCATACTCATTAATTAATTGCCTTACCTCTATCTTGTCAACAGCGCCAAAAACAATATCATAATCGCCAGAAGAGAATAAATCTTCATCATCCGAAGTAAAGTATCTTGTAATTGGGGTGACTTTGATTTCCGGATTAGCTTCTTTGGCTCTTCTTGCAAGAGATTCTGCCTTATTCCTACCGATCATTCCTCTAAAATTAAACTGTCTTGAAAGGTTATGATAACTAACTTCATCACCGTCCATAATATCAATATTGAATGCATCGAGTAAGGCCAATTCTGACACTAATGGATTGGCAATTGCGCCTGCACCAATAACAAGAGCATTTTTTCTTGGACCGTATCCAGACATTATTTCCTCCACTGAACAATCAAGAGAATATAATACAATATCTTTAGGTTTTAATGGGGTGTCAGTATCAGATAGTGGAAGAAAATATTTTCTGACATCGTCAGCAATAAGTCCTGCAATTATCCCGCTTGTAATAACTCCCTGCGACTCTCCAACAAAAGTATGGGTGATGTCATTATCAACATCAGAAACGTCTGGAAAATTGTATGATGACATTCCTCCTGAGAACTGCCCAGAAGAACCAGACAAAAATGGTATATTGTGTCTTACAGAATATGCA
>CAZYEG010000252.1:1470-2499 GCA_964646365.1 uncultured Methanosarcinales archaeon | reverse complement strand
AAACTTGCAAAAGATATTGGATATCCTATTGTAATGAAAATTCAAAGTGAAGACATTTCACACAAATCAGATGCAAATTGTGTTATGCTTAATATAAAAAGCGATGAAGATGTAAAAAACAAATTTGACGAAATAATAAGCAATGCAAAAAAATACAACAAAAAAGCAAACCTAGACGGAGTTGCAGTTCAAAAAATGGTCAGTGGAGTAGGACACGAAATCATCATAGGTTCCAAGAAAGATCATCTATTTGGTTCAGTTGTTCTTTTTGGAATGGGCGGAATCGGAGTTGAAGCTTTCAAGGATAGAAATGTTGGAATTCCACCACTAAACCAAACACTCGCAAAGAGACTTATAGAAGGAACAAAAGTGTGCAAATTTTTAAAAGAAGGATATAGGAACATTCCTCCAGCAAACATGAAGTTGCTTGAAGAAACACTCATAAATTTCTCACAGCTTCTTGTTGACCTTCCAGAGATTAAAGAGATTGACATAAACCCAATCAAGATTAATGATAAGGAAATTGTAGCACTTGATGGTAGAATTATACTTGATGAAAAGTATATGAAAGATCCAAAGAATGCAAGTGATCACCTGGTCATTTCACCTTACCCTAAAGAGTTTGTATCTAAAAAAACAATTGGTGGAGTAGATATGACATTTAGGCCAATTAGACCAGAAGATGAACCTATGTGGCTAGAAATGTTTAAGTCATTTTCACAAGAATCACTTCGATTTAGATTTTTCCATATAATAAAAGAAATGCCACACTCAAAAAGAATCAGGTATACATTCAATGATTATGATAGAGAAATTGCAATTATTCCTGTAACAGAAGAAAATGGCAAAAAGAAAATCCTTGGTGTTGCAAGAATGACTGGTGATGCAAATCACAATCATGCCGAATTCGCTATCATTCTTAGAGATAAATGGCAAAGTCAAGGACTTGGAGAAGAACTCTTCGATTATCTAATGGATATTGCAAAAAAGAAAGGATGGAAAAAAATGACTGCACTTGTCTTAAGAGAT
>CAZYEG010000252.1:0-1460 GCA_964646365.1 uncultured Methanosarcinales archaeon | reverse complement strand
AAAAATGGTACGTCTCTTTAAAAAGAAAGGATGTAGTGTTACATACGATCCAGACGAAGATCTCGAAAAGGTTGAATACAACCTCTAGAGGCCTTTATAAAACACCTTATCCACCGGTGATAATTACGATATGACACTAGCTAATTAATATATACTGTTACCCCTTCATCCAAATAAAAAACCGTAACAAATATAAAGTAGTACCAATTATATTTACTAAATTCAGAGATTATTTGCTGGATGAAAAAAGAGGGGGGATATGTAACATGATTGTAAAAGAAGAATTTTTAAGCAAGTTGAGGAGGTATTTTTCACTCAATCTGTACGAAGTTAAGGTGTGGGCCGCACTGCTTTCTAGAGGTGTCTCTACAGCAGGAGAACTTTCAGATATTGCAAACGTTCCACGATCCAGAAGTTATGATGTACTTGAGAGTCTAGAAAAAAAGGGCTTTGTTATCATGAAGCTTGGTAAACCAATCAAATACATCGCAGTACCACCAACTGAAGTTATCGAGCGTGTAAAAAAGAACATGCAAAAAGACGCTGATACAAAAGTTAAAAGGCTTGAAGAATTAAAAGGAACAGAAGTTCTTGGTGAATTAAACACACTTCACAGCCAAGGAGTTGAACTTGTAGAACCTGCAGATCTTTCCGGATCACTAAGAGGAAGACACAATCTATTCAATCATTTAGAGCTTACAATTAGGAATGCTGAAGAGACAGTCACAATCATGACAACCGAACAGGGACTCATGAGAAAAATTGAAGGTCTTAAGCCAACATTCGAAAAACTAAAGAAAAGAGGAGTAAAAGTTAGAATCGCTGCACCAATAACAAAAGAGAACAAAGCTGCAGTAAAAGACCTTGGAGACTGTGCAGAAGTAAGGCACACCGATAAGAAAGCAAGATTTGTTGTTGTTGATGGAAGAGAGCTTATCTTTATGGTTCTTGATGATACAGAAGTTCACCCAACATACGATATTGGAGTATGGGTAAACACACCTTTCTTTGCTCAAGCACTTGAAGATCTTTTCGAACTTGCTTGGAAAGCTATGAAAGTTCCTGTATTAAATAAATAGATTTAATATCTATTTCTTTTTTTTATTTATTATGAGAGAATTTATTGATAATCCTACAGAAATTTCTAAACACATTATTGATATAAATAAAAAACTATCAAAAAAATATCAACCACAAAAAGGAATTGTTGCTGGAGTAAAGTTAAGGCTCAATTATTTACAAAAATGGGAAGAGATATATGATTATTGCAATAATTTTTTAATTGAAAAATCCAGCGTTATCGGACTTTTTACACAATATAAAAAAATTGCTGATTACATAGCACAAAACAACACACTCTTAGCATATGCTTTCTTAAAAAACAAGAACAAAAAAATAAATGTATTAACAAAAGAGGATGAAAAATTACTTTTCCTTAAAAAATTTGCAAACAATCAAAT
>CAZYEG010000251.1:0-2500 GCA_964646365.1 uncultured Methanosarcinales archaeon | reverse complement strand
TCTTTCTAGACTAGAGAACTACAACATTGACATCAATTTAGAATTCTGGCTTGTTCCAATTTTTATTTTAACAATAGGTCTAATGATACTATTTGGATATATTGAGGATAAGTTAGGTTTTTTTAAAGAGGAATCTAAAGCGGTTAATCAGAGAAATCCAGTTCTTATTGATATCGATAAAAGTTTGCAAAAGATAGAGATGATGTTACAGAATGGTAAAACTCGTTAAGTTCGTTGATAGATACACAGGTCCAATCTTTGTTTTAATTAATAAACTTTTTTCATTTCTTTTTAGAGGAAAGAATACAAAAAAAAGAATTCTTGTTGTAAAACTTTGGGCACTTGGAGATAGCGTACTTACTTTAGTTCTTATTAAAGCCTTAAAGAAATTTTATCCAAAGGCAGAGATATCTGTTCTTGTAAGAAGTAGAAATAAATCAATATATGAAGGGATTAATTATATTGACAATATCTATTATATAAAAGATGCTTTGTGGGTCGTCGCCGGGAATAATATGGAAAAAGATGTTTGGAAGATGATTCGAAAGTATGATCTTGTTTTTGATTGCGAACCGTATCTTAATATCTCTGCGATTATTTCCCGGAAGATTGGTAAAAATACTGTTGGGTTTTCTCACGGCATAAGAGCTTTGCTATACGATTATAAAGTTAAATTCAATAAGAAACAACACATGGTCCAGAATTATCTTGACATGTTGCGTGTTCTTGGGCACAAGTTTGATACAGAAAGACTTGAGACGCTTTCTGCAGGAGACAGTAAAAAGGTTGATAAATTTTTAAAAGAAAATAAAATAAAAAAACTTGCAGGAATTACAGTCGGAGCTGCCGAGTCGGCAACAGAAAGCAGGATGTGGCCTATTGAAAGATATGCAATCATCGCAGACTATTTAACGAGAAAAGGTTTTGATATTTTATTTGTTGGAAGTCCAGGTGAGAAAAAAATAATTGATAAATGCAGAAGGCTTATGAAAGGAAATTCTTATGCATCTTATGAACATTTCGGACTTGAAGACACAATTTCTCTTATATCAAGATGTAAAATCTTTGTTTCAAACGATACTGGTCCAATGCATATCGCAGCTGCTCAAGGTGTAAAGACTATTGGTCTTTTTGGCGCAAACACTCCTGTGCTCTGGGGGCCATATGGTAAAGCTAATATTTCTATATACAAAAAGGCAAAATGTTCCCCATGTATTGATAACACAAAAGGCTTAATGCCAAAGTGTAATAATAATAACAAGTGTATTAGAGCTATTTCTGTTGATGACGTTGAAAAAGCTGTTGATAAGATTTTAAATTAGTTTTTTCGGTTACCGTCGTAAATTTTCCGAAATATTAAAAAGATAAAACACCCTTATCTTATGCTACTTACTCCAACATTTTTAGAAGATTTTTATTCAACTAACGAACCATTTGCAATAATAGGTGGTCACTTATTTGAGATTCATCCAGCATTAAATAATCCTAGAGATTTTTTTGATTATCATGGAAAAAAACTAGAACTTGTTGAGACCGATTCAATTGCATCATTTGAAAGACAATATATGGATGTAAACAAAAATCAAATTGAAAAATTTCTTAGAAAAAAGATAGAATTCTATAATTCCAGAATTGAGAGTGAAAGAGAAACTATAGAGAGTCTGCCAATTGATACAACCGATAGTAGAAAAGTCTCTAGAGAACTTTTCCTGCGTTACGATGTTTTTAATGCATATCTTCGTAAGCATTCTGCAAATACGGATTTTGAATTTCAATTCACACATTTTAATGATATACAACAAATTGTTCAGGATGACAACATCTCTTTAGATAATATTGTAGACGGCACGGTGTTTCGTTCAATGATAAGAGGGAACGTCTTGTTTGCTTTTGGTAAAGGATTTTGTTTAGAAAAATCCCCAACAACACAGGAGGAATATCTTTTTGTCAGAAATCATATTTATGTTCCTAATGCGACTTTCCCTATCTCTGATTTAGTTTCGGTATATTCTGACACCTTAAGAGAAAAGGTGTTGGAGAAAATAGACACAAGTATAAGTTCGTATGAATCTGTTGCAGGAGATTTGTTAGAGCGAAGAAAGAAGTTACAACAATTTGGTTCAGATTTTCCTGACTTAGTTGAAGACAAAATAAACGGAGCAAGGATTGGTGTTACTCAGAAAGGGAATGATGGAAATAGAGAAGATTATGAGATATATCTCCAATTGTTACCATACATCATTAGAAAGAATGACACTAATTATCTTTTTAGAGGTGTAACAGTTTCCGTCGATGTTAGTTTTATAGATGATACCGTTAGGTTGCAGCATGAGCCAGTTGTGACATCTCCAGAAAATTACCACCATCCTTTCGTTTGGAGCGATAGTAATAGTATTTGTTATAATGGTAATGTAAAACGTTTCGCAAATGAAGGAGTAACATTCGGGGCAACCAGGATAAATTCTCCTTCTCAAAGAGAGTATGCAGCAAATAATATTGC
>CAZYEG010000250.1:0-2500 GCA_964646365.1 uncultured Methanosarcinales archaeon | reverse complement strand
ATTTGTTAGTGAAAGAATTTTTATTGAGAGTAATTATAGCAAAGGTCCAACAAAAACAGTATTAAGTTGTGTTAGATATGGTAATGTGCTTGATAGTACTGGTTCAGTGATCCCATTTTTTAAGGATAAGATCAAGAAAGGTGATACAATTCCTCTTACTGATTCACGTATGACTAGATTTATAATAACACCTAAGCAGGCTGTTGAATTAATTTTTGATGCACTTAAACACTCCGTTGGTGGAGAAGTTTTTATTCCTATACTTCCAGCATTTAAGGTAACAGACCTTATCGAAGTCTTAAAAAAATCTTTGGGTGCAGATAATAAAATTGAAAATATAGGCATTCGGCCAGGAGAGAAAATTCATGAGCTCATGATTAATAATGCAGAAATTCCATTAACTTACAAATTTCAGGATAGGTATGTAATAACTCCACACATAACAAAAGTTGCAAATTTAGAAGAAGTGCCATATCTTGATGATAATAATAAAGTTCATGAGTCAGACATGATTGAGTATTCCTCAAAAGATTCTATTATAAGTACAGATGAGTTAAAAGATATTCTTGAAAAGTTAAATCTAATATGACGCGGATACTTATAACTGGAGCGAAAGGACTTCTTGGTGCAAATCTTTGCCTTGCATTATCAGATTCTAATGAAGTTTATGCCGCAGGTAGAACAATTCCAAATTTATCATTCTCAAAAAACGTCAAAAATATCCAGATGGACATAACTAAAAATTTAGATCTTATTGATAGTATTCGTCCAGAAATTATAATTAATTGTGCAGCTTTAACAAATGTCGATTATTGTGAAGATCATCCAGATGAAGCAGAAAAAATCAATGCTGAATCATTAATGGCTATAACAAGGAAAGCAAAAGAGAATTCTTCATTTCTTATACACATTTCAACAGACGCGGTTTTTGACGGTATAAAAGGAAATTATTCTGAGAGTGATAAACCAAATCCAATAAATGCATATGGTAAATCAAAACTTTTAGCAGAAAAGATCATTATAGAAAACAATTCAAATTATGCAATTGTTAGGACAAATATATACGGATGGAATAGAAAAGACCAGATGTCACTTGCAGAATGGATGCTTTCAAAGCTTGAAGAGAATCAAGAATTTTCTGCATTTTCAGATATAACTTTTTCTCCAATACTTGTCAATAATCTTGCAGATGCGCTTCTCGAGGTATATTCCTCAGGTATTAATGGTATAATCAATATAGCTTCACCAGAATCTTGCACAAAATACGAATTTGCATTGGCAATCGCAGAAATATTTGATATGGACAAGAGCATTATCAAAAAGTCGACGTCAGAAGATTTTAAATTTCGAGCACCAAGAGCAAAAAACATGTCACTTGATGTGACAATAGCCAAAAATACCCTTAAAACAAAATTATTAAATATCAAAGATGGACTAGCCAAGTTTAAAGAGTTAAGACAGAGTGGTTATGTCGAAAAATTAAGAAAAAATGAGTGATATTATTTTAATACGGCCGATCTCACACAGTTGGGACGATGAAGGATACATGAGATATGTTACAATACCTCACGGTCTTCTTCACCTAGCAGCGCCGCTTATAAAAAATGGATATGATGTTAAGATTATAGATGAGGTTGTCGAAAAGGACGCTCGAGCTATACTTAAAGAAGAACTTGCAAAGAACCCTCTATGTGTAGGAATCAGTTCTATGACTGGTGCTCAGCTTGCAAATGGTTTGAAATTCTCAGAATTCATAAAAGAGAACAGCAATATTCCAGTTATTTGGGGTGGGTCACATCCAACAATTCTTCCAAGAGAAACATTAGAAGATCCTTTAGTTGATATTGTTGTTTATGGAGAAGGTGAAAAAACTTTTGTAACACTTCTTGATGCAATCAAGGCAGGAAAAGAACTTGCTGGAATACCAGGTGTAGGTTATAAAGATGAAAAAGGAATTCATCTTAATACTGAAGCAGAATTAACAGATTTAGAAGAGGTGCCAGAGTTGCCATTCCATTTGATTAAGATGGAGAAGTATATAACTTCCGTTGAGAAAAAAGGAATCACACGTTATTTTGAGATACATTCTTCAAGAGGATGCCCATATAATTGCGGCTTTTGTCAAAATTCAGTCCATAACAATAGATGGAGAAGAAAAAGTGTTGAAAAAATCATAGACGAATTAAAATTCCTTGTTAATAATTACGGAATTGATGGCATTACTTGGGAAGATGAGATGTTTTCTTTAAACAAGAACAGAATAAAACAGATATGTGAAAGTATTATTTCTGAAGGATTAAAAGTTCGTTTAAGAGCTGGTTTTAGGGTTGATCATTTTTCGAAATTAGATGATGAAACTATAGAACTTATGAAAAAAGCAGGATTTATACATTTTGGTTTTGGAGTAGAATCCGGGTCTTCTCGTATACTGAAATATATCAGTAAAGATATCACATTAGAACAGATTAATGAAGTCATCGCCAAGGTTAAGAAACATGGC
>CAZYEG010000249.1:0-2503 GCA_964646365.1 uncultured Methanosarcinales archaeon | reverse complement strand
AAATTGATGAGTGCTATGGACGATTATGGTCCACCTGATATTCTAGCTGCCTCAAATTATTGTTGGAGTAGTAGCCTCAATTATTTATTCCTAAAGAAATATAAAAAAATATATAGCCATATAGTTACAGTTATGGGGGGGCCTAATTATCCAGGAACAAGAACAAAAAGAGTAGAGTATTTAAAAAGTAGACCTGAGTTAGACTACTATATATATGGAGAAGCAGAAGAGGCATTTAGAGAGCTTGTCATACAATTATATGATAATGGTACGGATTATTATATTAATATTCCATCTGTTCACTACTATAAAAACAATAAATTTATTGATGATAGTTCTATGGAAAGGATAGCATATCTAGATGATATTCCATCACCATATTTATCTGGTTTTTTTGATGAAATGCTAAAATCTGGATATAGCCCAGTTCTGCAAACTAACCGTGGTTGCCCATTTAAGTGTGCATTTTGCCATGAAGCTAGAAGTGATTATTCTAAGATTTATAAATATACAGTAAAGCGTATAAAAAATGAAATTCAGTATATTGCTGAAAAATCCAAATCAAAATTACTACATTTAGCAGATAGTAATTTTGGTATATTAAAACAAGATAAAGATATTTCAATGTTTTTAAGCGATAGTATTCAAAATAAAGGTTGGCCTGACAAAATACAAGTAGCAACATCAAAAGTTAATAAAAAAAGAGTATTTTCATCAGTACAACCGATAGGATATCATACATATTTATCTGCCTCGGTACAGAGTACTAATCAGACAACTCTTAAACTTATTAATAGAACTAATTTACCATTTGATGAAATTATAGAATTAACATCAAGCTTTAGTGATGATGTTCCATCATTATCAGAGTTTATTATTGGTTTGCCTGGGGAAACGCGAGAAAGCGCAGTGAGTGGGCTTCGGCAAGCTGTTATGTCAGGTATAAATATTATAAGTTCATATACATGTATGTTATTACCAAATACTCCATTGGTGGATGATAAGAAATATAATGAATATGAGCTAATTATTCGCTATAGAATTATTCCTAGGGCTTTTGGTGAATATTTTGGAGAGAAGGTGTTTGAATTAGAAAAAGTATCGATAGGATCTAAATCTTTTTCAGAGCAAGATTATGTATATCTTAGGATATTTTCTATAATCTTGGAGCATTTTTACGGATCTTTGATGTATGTACATTGTTTTGAGTATTTACAGCATATAGGCGTTGATAAATTTGAGATAATCAAATTGCTGGTTGATAATATGGATGAAGCTGACTATGTGTTTAGAGATATTATAAATCAGTTTGCATGTGAAACAATTAGCGAATTGTTTGAATCGGAGGAAGATGCAATTTTATATTATGAAAAAAATTATGATAAGTTGAAAGACGGAGAGGTTGGTAGTAATTTAATGCAAAAATACTCAGCACTACTTCTATTAAATATTTCTTCATCATCTAACTATTTAAACTTAGTGGTTTCGAAGTGTATACCAGATGACAGTAGGTTGATTTTTAACGAATTGGTAATGTTTTCTTCTTTATTGAGAGTTGGTGTTTTTGATAAAGAAAAAGAAAGTTCTATTTGTCATTTTCATTATGATATTCCAAGTCTTATTAAGAATAAAGACTATTCTAATTATTCAAATTTTTTGTTAAATGTAGAAGTGAAATTTTATAAAACAGATGAACAGAAGCATATTATAAGAGAAATGTTGAACTTTTACGGTGATAAAATTTATTCATATGGTAAAATCATGACGAGAATAAGTCCAGAGTGGTTGAAATTAAAATATAAGACAACTTATTTATAGTTTGGATTTAGGGGGCTTTATTATGTGCTTATATAACAGGGTAGGAAAGTAGCTTGCAGAATAATATTGTTAGAATATTTAGTAAAGATCCAGAAACTAGAATGAGAAATGTATTTGGAGAGCGATATAATGAATATCGTTCATTATGGAGTGAAATAAACAGAGATAATTATCCTGATTTTCCAATACATATAGACTTTGAACTTAATGATTTGTGTAATCAGTCATGTATTATGTGTCCTCGTAATACTGATGCACATGATAGAATTAATTATCCAATTAATCTTGGAGGTAGTTTAGATAGTGAGACATTTAAAAAAGTAATTGACGAGGGTGTTAAAAATGGGTTGAAGTCAATAAACTTTGGAGCTTTTTCGGAGCCATTTATTCACCCGTTATTTTTTGATTTTGTCCAATATGCTAGTGATAGCAATATTATTGATATTAGAGTTATTACTAATGGATTATTATTGGAAAAAAATCTGGATAGGATTATTGGATCTGGTATAACAAATTTGTATGTGTCAGTTGACGCTATGACAGAAAAAACATATCAGCCTATACGCGGACATGGCTTTCATAATGTTGTCCGCTCGTTAAATAAACTTATAGAAACAAGAGATAAGTCAAAAAACGGCCTACCTGTTATCCGAGTTTCTTTTGTAGAGATGGATATAAATAAACA
>CAZYEG010000248.1:0-2510 GCA_964646365.1 uncultured Methanosarcinales archaeon | reverse complement strand
GCTCTATATCTTTCTTAGAAATTCCTGCACCAAGATGTCTTTCACATACTAACGCAAACTTTTCATCAAGTCCTTCTTTCCTTAAAATATCAGCACCACATATTCCATGAAGTATCGTCTTTGAACAAGAAAATCGCCCAATGTCGTGTAGTAATGACGCAATTCGAACAAATTCAACATCACATTCAGGAATATTTTCTGCAAACCGAAGTGCAATCTCTTGTACTTTTTTAGAATGATTTAACACCTTTTCAAACGCTACATCTGAAGAAGAATGTTTTTTTAATAATTCTAACGCTTCTTTTTCATTCATAAAAAAAACTAAGAAACAGTATTATTTAATTCTTACTGTTGATTACGTACTTCTTGACAAGGATTATACATAAGACGATGATAATCATGTACGCGAATGTTTCTGTCCCTAAAAAATACATATTTCTAATAACACCAGTCAGTATAATCAGGTACATTAAGACAAAAAGAATAATCGCACTAAAGATAAACACAATCTTATTCTTTGATTCTTTAAAGTAAGATAAAAACACTACAAAGGCAAGTATTAGTAACACTAACCAAGAGTTTAATCCAAGTCTTAGATATAGTGGCGTCGTTAAAAACGCAATTATTAGAGCCAGCACAATGCTTATCTTTTTGCTAAAATAATCAACTTTTCTAAAAACTAGATACAGTATGATAGATAGAAATACAAACGGGAACAAAAATAAAAGTAAATCAAGCTCGCTAAAAGAATTGTTAATAAGAATCTCCAAAGCTCTTTTTATATTCATTTTGAATTTAGAGGGCGAAACGCTCTTCGCCCTATATGATATACTCGCCTCTTTTTCCCGAAGGAAAAATGTGAAAATGAAAAAGCTCCCCATAGGGGTTGGGGTGTGGAAGAAATAAGGGGGGGAGCTTTTGTCAATGTGATAATAACAAACATTTTTGTTGTTATTATAGTATCTATATATAGACTAATATATAAATGTTTCGATTAATATATTTAAACTGCAATTAATATACAAAAACGTATACTGGCGTTTATAAATAATTATTAAATCCCAATTCTTTTGCATTATTACTTATCTTTGAAGAATTCTTTGATTTTATTAGAATAATCTCTTGAAATGTCCATATCCCAGTCTTTAGGGAAGTTCTTAAGATAATTGGTCCAGGCATATCTTTCATCTAAAAAGACAATTACGCCCCTATCTTCCTTATCCCTTATGCATCTTCCAGCAGTCTGCAACGTCTTAGTAAAAGCTGGGAAAACGTATCCATATTCCCATCCGGCACCATACTTGTCATCATAATAATTGATCAATTCCTTTGTCTCAAGGTCTGGCCGTTGCAAAGGAAGTCCAACAACAATAACAGCCTTCAATAAATCTCCCGGCAAATCAACTCCTTCTGCAAAGTTTGCAGCGCTAATTGCAAGCAGGCATGACCCTTCCTTGTTTTTCTTCTTAAATTTCTCAAGTAGATTATTTTTCTCTTCTTTTGTTAGCTTGGTCTCTTCTAGGAATATGGTCTTCTCATAAATTTCATTAAAGAAAGGATAAACCTGATCTCTAATCGCGTAACTTGGAAAGAATATCGCACAGTTCCCAGGTACTAAATTGGCAACCTCCGCGCAGATTTTACCTATTTTTTGGTACTGTTCCTTAGATCTGGTTTTAAACTTTGTAGATGTTTCTGGAACTATCAAATTTAATCTATTCTTTTTTGGAAATGGATTTTTTAATTCTATGTTTCTCGTGGATTCAGGGAATCCAAGAATTTCCTTATACGTTTCAGTCGGAGAGAGTGTGCCGGACATTATGATTGTACTATACGATTCTTTTATCACTGGTCCAGAAACTAGAGACGGATCAAGACATCTATACGACAATATAGTTAATGGTCCTTTCTTGAAGTTTTTAACAGTAAGCACTCTAGAGTATCCCTCGTTAGGTCCAAGCCATGAATTTAAGAAGCTAGCAATTCCACCGACGTAACTTTGTTTTTGTTTTTCTTTTATTGCACTAGCAACAAACTCCAAATCTGATATAATCTGTTCAAAATCACTGACTTGAGAAACGTGTTTGATGAAATCATCTTTTTTGACAAGCATCTCATCAACCATCTTCATGCTAAGCGACAGTTTGTTTATTGCGTCTTGAACTTTAACTAAATGCTCAATGACATGTGGGAATCCCATTTTTTTCGCTTCTTTTATCGCCCTTAAAATCATGTTAGTTGTAAGTCGTTCGCTCATAAGTTCTCTAATCCTCGAAGGCAGATTGTGTCCTTCATCAATAATTATAATTGATTTTGAGAGTTCTTTTTTCGTTTTAAGGAAAAATGCATCTCTTATCTTTGGTGAAAAAATATAGTAATAGTCTGTAATTATCACGTCCGATTTTTTTGCAAGTTCTAAAGATATGTCGTAAGCACATAGCTCTTCATCCTGGCAGACTTCATCAACTTTTTCAGTTTAGTTAGGGGATGTAAGCTTTAATTGAGCAATC
>CAZYEG010000247.1:0-2512 GCA_964646365.1 uncultured Methanosarcinales archaeon | reverse complement strand
CCCTCGATTGAAGAGATGAGTATCACTATCAAACAAATCGCCTCAAACTCCCAGGAGGCCTCGTCGGTGGCCGACAAGGGATCTTCCATGTCGGCGCTAACCACCGAAAAAATGAAACTTCTCGACCAGGCCGGACAGGAAATCGGGCAGGTCACCGAAGTCATCAAGCGCATCGCAGACAAAACCAATCTTTTAGCCCTAAACGCCACGATTGAGGCCGCCTCAGCCGGTGAAGCGGGTAAGGGTTTTGCCGTGGTGGCCGGTGAAATCAAGGAATTGGCCAATCAAAGTGCCCAGGCGGCAGAAGAAATCGCCACTAAGATCCAGGGTGTGCAAAACAATACCAAAGAGGCCGTGCAGGTAATTGAACAGGTCACAGAGATCATTGGTACCATCAATGAGTCGGTCAACACCATTACAGGGCAGGTTGAGCAGCAAAATCAGGCGGCTAATGAGATTTCTAAAAATGTAACTGAAGCTAGCGAAGGCAGTCGGAATATCGCCATGTCTATTCTGGAGGTGGAAAAGGGCACGGCTGAACTGTCCAAAACCGCTGCCGTGGCCGCCGATGGAACCCAGCGGGTTTCAACCAGTATTGGCGAGGTCAATCAGGTGGCTCAGCAGGGACAGCAGGAGGCCGCGCAAGTGAATAATTTTTCTTCTGAGCTGGCCAATCTATCTTCTGAACTTCAAATCATCATTGATAAATTTAACATCTAGGAGCAGAAAAAATAAATGAGTAAAACTTTAGATGTTCTCATCGTTGACGATTCCAGAATTTTCGCCCGTCTCGTTCAAAAAGCCCTTATGGATGAAAAAGAGGTAAATATCGTAGGTACGGCTGAAAACGGCGCCAAGGCCATTGAGTTTATCAAAACCAGGGGGCACCCTGACCTGGTGACCCTCGATGTGGAAATGCCCGTAATGAATGGCCTTGAAACCCTGGCTGAGATTCAAAAAATCAATAGGGAAAAATCAGGAAAACCCATTGGTGTAATCATGATTAGCTCTCTAACAGCCCGAGGATCTGATATCACTATCAAGGCCCTTGAGGGTGGGGCTTATGATTTTATTTGCAAACCCGACTCCAAAGACCAGCAAGAAAACTTTGACAGGCTCAAGAATCAGTTGGTTTCTAAAATCCGATGTTTTCAGATCCCTGCCTTTGCCTCGCGCAAGATCGCTCATACACCGGCAACAAGACTCAAAAACAGCAAAATCGATCTAATCATCATGGCTAGTTCAACAGGAGGGCCCAGAGCCCTGCTGGCCATCCTGCCGGAGCTATGTGAAAAAACTTCCGTACCCATTATTCTGGTACAGCATATGCCACCAAAATTCACGGCTTCTCTGGCAGTGTCCCTCAATGACAAATGTAAGCACACGGCTAAGGAGGCCGAGGCTGATGAACTGGTCAAGCCGGATATGATTTACGTGGCCCCCGGAGGGCGACATCTTACACTGGTCAAAAAGCCGGGGGGTAGAATTCTGGTAGCTTTAAATGATCTGCCACCAGAGAATCATTGTCGTCCATCGGCTGATGTTATTTTTAGATCGGCGGCACTGCAATTTGGCGCGGGAGTCGTGGGAGTGATTCTTACCGGTATGGGGACCGACGGGGCCAAGGGTGTCAGCCCGCTACAAAGAGCAGGAGCCTATGTCATTGCTCAAGATGAAGAAAGCTCTGTCGTCTGGGGGATGGCCGGGACGGCTGTGGCCTCGGGGCGGGTGCACAAGGTCTTGCCCCTTGAGCAGATTGCCGGTGAGATTTTAGAAAAGTGCTGCTAGTTAGCTTAATCTTTCATGAAACTAAACCCAAATGATCTGGCTTACCTACTGTTTTTTATCAAAAATGCCTGTGGGCTGGTCATCCCTAACCATAAAGAATATCTCCTGATCCACAGACTCACACCTGTGATCAAAGACTTCGAGCTATCGGGCTTTTCTGAATTATCCCAACGAATTCGCTTGGGAGATGAAAAGCTACGCCAAAAAGTGGTCTGTCAGCTCACCACACATGAAACATTTTTCTTTCGTGACAGGCATCCCTTTGAAACTTTTAGTAAAACCGTTCTGCCCGAGCTTGAAAACCTGATCAAAATAAGAAAAATCACAGCGATCATCAATATTGGACCCAAGGCAAAAATTTGGTGTACAGCAGCTTCTACAGGTCAGGAGCCCTATAGTCTGGCCATGCTGATTGCAGAATATATCAAGCGTTCTTCCATCTTAAGGCAGGATATATCCATTTTAGCAACGGATATCTCAGCCGATGTTTTGGAAAAGGCTAAAGAAGCAGTCTATAGTCAGTTTGAGGTTGAAAGAGGATTGAATCAAGAGTCTGGCGACAGTTTCAGATTTAGATTTTTTGACAAAATAGGCTCGCAATATAGGGTTAAAGATGAAATCCGCAAAATGGTGGATTTTAAAACCTGTAATCTGGTGGAACCTATCTCACAGATGGGTGAATTCGACATCTTCTTGAGCCGGAATGTCCTGATCTATTTTGAGG
>CAZYEG010000246.1:0-2516 GCA_964646365.1 uncultured Methanosarcinales archaeon | reverse complement strand
CCACCTTTGCCGCCGTATCCAGCTCCTCCTCCTCCTCTTCTATAAGCGGATTCATAAGTTCCTACACCAGGTCCTCTTTGTGTTCTATAACCAAGATAATCAAGATTGACTGTTGCACCGTTTTCAATAACTATTTCATCAGCGATAAGTTCTGCCCAGTAAGTTCTTGAATCGTAATTATGTGAATGTGATATAGTTGATCCTGATTTTGCTATGATAAACGAGTAGTTTGATACTGTACCACTGTTTGGTTTTAGTCCAGAATGATTGTTAAGAATAATGCTTGGAACTTGTATGTTGGAACCAGAATGTGTGATTAATGTAATTCCAGAAAGATTTAGTGTTTCGTTTTTGATTAATGTTCCTCTAACGATTAGTGTGTTTCCTGAGCCGGATCCTAAGATTTGTGTGCCAGATAAGTTTAGTGTTGAACCAGACGGTATTTCTAAATAACCTTTTTCTGAAAAGTTGATTATTTCGAAGTGATGTATTCCACTTGGGAGTATGCCGCCAATTTCATGAGAGAAGGCTTTGTCATAATAGTCTATTTTTATTGGGATCTGTCCACCTTCATGGGTATTGTTTTTTACAATTAATTTCCCAGTATTATTATCAACATCTTTTTCAAAAATTGTTCCGGATGGTCCTTTCCCTGCATAACCATATGCAGTTCCACCGTGTGCATTGTATGTTCCGGTGAATGTTGATTCGTTATAATGTACAGCAATTCTTCCACCAGCACCTGCACCGCCGTCACAGTACCAGTTATTGTATCCGTTCCCGCCGATTGCAGTAATTGTTCCTGTTCCTGAATATGTTGTTGAATTTATGAATATACTTCCTCCCGATCCGCTTCCACCGACATAATCATTGTTATATCTTGATCCAGTGGCACCATTGGTACGCAGTGTTCCATCAATTTCTACTGGGCCATTTATTTCAAGTCTAATTATTCCTCCACTTTTACCTCCAGCAGTAGAGGCATAAGTTTTTCCTCCTGAACTTCCATATGATGATGGATTGGTGTAGTCTCCGTAACTAGATCCTCCAGCATAATTTCCACTATTCCCTGCAGAACCTCCACCTTGTCCTCCATGACCTCCACCAGAACCACATATTCTATAGTCTCCGTAGCTACCATATCCTCTGCCATACCCACTTTGATAACCTAATGAATTAGTATCGATGAGCCCTCCTTCTTGAATTGTTAAAGAGTTTGCAATAATTGTAATATTTCCTCCTTTGATTAGCCCGCCGTCTTGAATAGTTACACTTGAGAAATTTATTAGTACTTCTGCGCCGTGATTATCATAACCTGTCCCGGTATTAGTTATCTCTCCACCTGATCCTATGACAAGACTTCCTATACCATCATAAGATTGCCCGTTGTCAAAAGCTTTTGTTGTGGAAATATAACATGTTGAATATATTGTTCCTGCGTCGCAGAATTCTGCACCATAATAGAATGATCCTGTGTTTCCATTTGTTGCATCACCAGGCCCAGTGCCTCCATCAGCTGATGAAGAAGCATATCCGCTCCAGCTTGAAGTGTTATAATATAGAACAACTCTACCACCGCTTCCTCCACCACCGTATCTCTCAGTACCGCTTCCACCATTACCACCGTCGGCATTTAATAAACCGGAACCTGAAAATATTGTTGTGTTAATATATATTGAACCACCGCTTCCTCCACCTATTGAGTTAGTAGAGTTGCCTGAAAGGCCGTTTGCTTGAATATTCCCATTTAGTATTAGTGCATCAGATTGAACATGTACTTTCCCACCACCAGAGACTCCGTTTTCGTTATAATCATAAACGTGCCCAGATCCAGAACCGTAATAGATTGGATTTTCTCGTGTTCCATAAGCATGCCCACCTTCTCCAGAGATTGAGTCTACGCTGTAACCGTCACCACCAGTAGAACCATAGCCACCACCGCCAGACCCAGCAAGACCGTGACTACCTACACCAATACCGGCACCGCCTGTATATCCTCTTCCTGTAACATTAATTAATGATCCAGAATTAATAGTTAGAGTGTCTGAGGCTAGAAGAGTTATTCCTCCTCCATTCATAATTCCAGAAATTGTTATGTTTATAAAATTGAGTGTTATGTCTGCAAGGTTATTGAAATTCCTAAATTCTCCGCTGGTATCAATTATTATATTATTTCCACTTACAGTTTGTCCATCCCAGAATTCGTATACGTTGTTTAGTGTGCATGTTGTATTAAGGTCTCCTGAACTGCAATCTTCGTCTCCAAATTCGCTTGGGTCTATTATGAAATCAACTTGAGTATCTTCTGTGAAAAATAAATCGAATGTGTCTTGTGTTCCAGATAATTCTGTAAGGATTTTACGATATTTTCTGTCTTGTGTTCCAATTCTCATTTCTGCTACAGGTTCAACTCCATCTTTTTCATAGATTATTATGTCTGATCCACTTGTGGAATATCCGTATATGCTAATATCTCTTGTATTATCTAAAACAGATCTAAATGTTACTCGGATAAA
>CAZYEG010000245.1:0-2529 GCA_964646365.1 uncultured Methanosarcinales archaeon | reverse complement strand
ATTTTTTTTACAAATCTCTAAAGTTGCAAGCAGATGATTTTCATGGGAATGTACAGCTTCGCTTTGAAGTAGTCCCATGATATGGAAAGTAGAATTGTTTTTTTTGCAGTTTTCTATTGCACCGAGCAATGCGGTATTTTTTTCGTATTCTCCTTTTTCAATAGATTCATTGATTCTTACAAGTGACTGGTAAATGATTCTGCCAGAGCCAATTGTCATGTGACCAACTTCCGAGTTCCCCTGTGTGCCCTTTGGAAGTCCAACGGCTTTGCCTGAGGCGTCAAGAAGTGTTGTAGGGTAATTGTTCATATATTCATCAGTAAATGGAGTTTTTGTCTCGCAAACTGCGTTCTCTTCGCAATTTTTTCTGTATCCCCATCCGTCACGTATTATCAGCATTACTTTCTTTTTCATTATTTTCACCAGATTCTTTGATTGTGATATGATTGTTTTTTAATCCTTCTTGTAATTTTTCTAAAGGGATCCATCCTTCTTCATCTTGAAGTTGTTGATCATTTATTTTTGTTTGTTCTTCATGAAGTTTTTTGAAGTAGTTGTGTTGATAAAGTCGTATAACGTCGCCCCATAGCTTGTGATCAGCAGAAGTCATTACTTCGACGTAACTTAATGAAGATTCTTTATTGATGAAGTCAAAAAGCATGTTGATATCATGGATTTTGCTTGTTAAAATTATGAAGATGTGTGTTTCGTCTCCAACGAGTTTGGTATCAAAAAGAGATTCAACACTGTAATTATCCTGTTTGTTGTTCAGATATCTTCTGATGTATTGATAATATGTATTTGCATCATCTAGTGTTGCATGTATAGAGGAGTCTTTTGCATCAACAACTATTTCTGCGATGTATTTTTTTGTTTTAATAGAGTCCTCTTCTTCCATAGTAAAGTTTTGTTGATTAAAGATATTTAAATCTTTAGAATTATATTATACTCTTTGTTCAGAATGGAAAGGGTGTTCGTGTCCTAATGATCTTCTTCTTTGAAGTTCTTTTATATGACCTAGCTTGTGATCAATTATTTTTGTAATATCCTGTGTTATATCTTCAAGCATAAGTGCAACGTGATCTCCTCCAAGGAAATGAGGAAGAATGACGTAATCTGCTCCTCTTTCGTATAAGTTTAATGCTTCTTCAATTTGGTCTGCAGTTACAAAAACAAGTGCTTTTTCATTTACTTCTCTGGTTTTTCTAAGTAAAAGACTATTATCTCTAAAGTCAGGTATGGTTGATATGATCATTTCAGTTTTTGCAAGATTTAATCTGTCTAATATTTCTGTGTCTCCAATATCTCCATAAATACAAGGAACTTTGATTTTGATAAGTTTCTTAATTAATTCAGGATTGTAGTCAACTACAAGAATTCTTTTTTTCATTGAGGACAATTTGTGGACGATACTGTAACCTAAACGATTGTATCCTAAAATAACCACTTGATGTTTAGATTTATCAGGAACATATTCAAGTTCAGAACGATGTTCTGTGTATTGGTCAAATATTTGTAATGGGAATCTAAGTTTGAAGTAAATATTTGTGTCGTATTTAATTAGGTATGATGTAAGTATTATTGTTGTTAGTGCTAGAAGTATTGTAAGTGTGAGAATCTCATTTGTAATATGTCCTAGGGTAAACCCAAGCCCGGCAATAATTAATGAAAATTCACTAATTTGTGCAAGTGATATTGAAGTTAAAAATGAAGTTCTATTTTTGTAGTTGAAAAAAAGGCATGTGTAGAATATCATGAATGTTTTTATTAGTAGTACGAGAATTGTTAGAACAATTAACGGTCCTATGAGTTTTAGGATTGAGCCTAGAACGAAATTCATACCTAATGATACGAAAAATAGTGTGCTAAAAAAGTCTTTTAATGAATTGACTTTTCCAATTATTTGTAGATTGTATGGGAGGCTTGCAAGTGTAATTCCTGCAACAAATGCTCCAATTGCTATTGAAAAACCTATCCAGTGAAATATTAAAGAAAAAATAAAACAAATTGATATGGAAATCATGAAAAGGAATTCTTGGCTTTTTGCGGCAAATTTGAAGAGTTTTGGATATATAAGACGACTACATAAAATTGCAAATCCAACTGCGCCTACACCTCTTAGTAAGGAAAATGTTAATTTCATAATAGAAAAATCGTTTAAAGATGAAAGTATTGAAATTGCAATTATTGCAAAGAAATCCTGTGTAAGAAGAATACCGACAATGATTCTTCCGTGAAGAGTGTCAAGTTCTTTTTTGTCTGAGAGAAGTTTTATGACAACCATTGTGCTTGAGAAAGCAATGATTAGTCCAATGTATATGGCATGTAGGTTTCTATATCCAAGACCAACTCCAAGCAGTATACCTACAGTGAATATAGTAAATACTTGTATGGTTCCTCCAATGAATGAAACAGGACCAACATCTTTTAATTTTCTTATGTCTAATTCAAGTCCTACAATAAATAGAAGAAATGCAATTCCTATTTCAGAAAGAATCTTTATTGTATCAGTATTTGTGATAAGCCCCA
>CAZYEG010000244.1:0-2530 GCA_964646365.1 uncultured Methanosarcinales archaeon | reverse complement strand
AAACATTAACGCATATGCTTATAATCAAAAATATATTGAAGCAACAAAAAAGAATGCAAAAATTCAAGGACAAAATAAGCTTATTGAATTCTCAAGGATTGAAGTTGACTGGCTAGATACTAAATTCAAAGAAGAAAGTGTTGATCATATAGTTACAATTTATCTAAAACTACATGATAAAACAGAAATGGAAAAAGAAATAAAAGAATTATTTCATCAAGCCGATTATATTCTTAAAAAAAATGGGTGCATTGTAATATTTACAAATATACCTAAAATGTTTAATTCAGATAAATATAAAACTGACATAATATCTATCGACAATAACCGACACATTGTAAAACTTGTCAAGAAATAATTCTTTGTGTAAAAAATATTTCACTGTATTGGTTTGATACCTGATCATAATGAGTCGAGTCCTCACAAGTAATATAATAAGTTGTATTCCTTGGCGTTTCTAAAGATTTTGCACAAGTTACTTTCCCGGTACCTACACAAGGAAAAACATCCATATCCTCAAAAAATGCATCCGGATCTTGACCATATTGACAATTCAATTCTTGCGTTGTGTTAAACCTCAATGATGTAGTATCTGTCTTGACTTCAATTCTTTTAACTGATCCTCTTAACACCGAAACATCACTAACTTTTACTATATTTGGTAAACTCAAATCAAACAACCTTTCAAGAACTGGATTCACTTCATATAATTCAAGGTCATCTCCACGAACAAATCCCACACTATATTCATATTTTTTTCTTGGCTTATCTCGACATCTAACAAAGAAAGACGCACTATCAACTCCAAGCAAACTCCAATTAAGATTTGCATAACATTCATAATAACCATCATTATTCATAGCATAAATACTTGTTGGGCATGACAATTCATAATCCATATCCAAAAAGGTTCTATCATAAAGATCATATCTGCACTCTGATACCTCATCAACAAAAAGCATAAATCCATCACTTGTATTCGTAATATTTATTATTTGAGGAGGCATAACATCTGTAATCACTGTACCATCTACATCTAAAATAACAACAAACTCACCATCGTAACCTGCATTATCAACACATTCAATGAACAATGGATACTCCAGACGATCAATACTATCAACAATTGAATTGATTACATTATGATCAGTTATCATAAAATGCCTAAAATGTCCATACACATTCATAAGATTAAGAACAACCCCTATCCCATATCCATAACCATTTGGATCTGTAACACTTCTAATTACTTCCAATAATTCATCATACGGTTCAGGCTGAAAAATAAATGTGTGATTAATTGAAGGTAACACTACGTTCCTATTTTCTTCAGGAACAAAAAGTTGTAAATTTGGAAATATCTTTCTTGCTGGCGAAGAAAGTGTGCATACTGCTGGTTCATCTGTCTCTATCAAAAACCGGATTTCCTGACCAATATTTACTTCAGGAGTTATCCTTCCACTTGGAATAAAATTATATCTTGAGAATGAAGAATCATATCCCGGTGTAAATATTCTAGTTAAACTAATCTCGGGCGGGCTATTGTCAACCCTGCCAGTGTCATCCGCTAAAGATAAAATTGTATAATTAACATTAATATTACTAACACCATCCAAGTAATATTCAACCTCAGTTGTTTCGTAACGTCCTGCTACCCCTGATTGCTCACACATTCCCACTCCATCAATCTCTTTGTAAACACATCCTTGCCCAAGACTTCGGCACCGATACTCACTACAATCTTTGAATTTATCTTTATCACATTTTCTGCAGTCATTTGAACCTACTGGAGCCTTCCATAAATAACAAAGACCTGCTGCATAAACATAGAAATCCCTGGGTTCAACGTTTGGTATATCATTATACCAAGAACTTTCTGCACCTATCATATCACTATGTTCATGACCTACATTATCCCATTCGTTACCTGTCAAAGATGGTTGGTCACGAATATATCTATCACCAGAAAAAACAAACATTCGTCCTTGTTCAATTAAATTATCAGACAAATACAAGAAATCTCTTTCCACACTATCCGTATTAAAATATCCATTTTGTGTGATGTCGTCTTCAATATTTCTATAATTTCCACAATCCCCCATTGAATAACAATACCTTGCAAGAGAATCTACCCATGCATCTGGACAATTAAGTCCATCACAATATCTCCATTCATTGGCCACAGGACAAACATCATCTTTAAACGATTGCCAATGCAAAAAGCCTGGTGAAAT
Source organism: uncultured Methanosarcinales archaeon (assembly GCA_964646365.1). Lineage (GTDB taxonomy): Archaea > Nanobdellota > Nanobdellia > Woesearchaeales > CAZYEG01 > CAZYEG01. Next base: position 296 of record CAZYEG010000244.1, on the reverse strand, counting down.
TGAAGGATGACATTTTTTATTAAGACGTTGCATTCCATAAGATGAAATATCTTCATTAGCAAGAGCTGATGTCCATGTGCAATCTCTTAATGTTTGATCGGTACAATCATCTTCATTTGTCTGTGCAGAACAGTCATGCCATCTATTTGGTCTACATGCAGATTGTATATTAATAATAGAAATATCGGTAACACATGCCTCTTCTCGAAAATCTCTACACTCTTCAACCCGCTCAACACCATCTATACAATAATGTTTAAACTGCCCACTGCCAACATAATCAAATCCTTTACCCG
>CAZYEG010000243.1:0-2534 GCA_964646365.1 uncultured Methanosarcinales archaeon | reverse complement strand
ATTATCTGAGGAATGATCGTCTACTACTACAACATTATCTACAAAACCTTTAATACCTTTAATAACCGGACCAATTGTTAATTCCTCATTGTATGCCGGAATTATTGCTATTACCTTAGTCATATCATATCACGTGTAAGTTCGTATCCTTGGTTTAAATCTTCTTTAATGGTCTTGCCGATAACTTCGTCAATCTCAAAGGGTTTGAATGTGTTTTTTGGTGCAGGTCGAAGCACTTCCAACATATCTTTTGAAAGTACAGTTCCTGCTTTGATATCTTGTTTTGCTCTGACACATCTTCTTTGAAGTATAACGGTCTCACTCTCTTCAGAATATATGTCTTTTTCTGGTTTTCCTATAGACTTTTCGAGAGCACGAATATTGTCAACCATAATCTTAAAATCATCATAATCCATTGCAAATGGATGGTCTGGTCCTGGACGTGTTTTATCATCTGTAAAATGTTTTTCTACAATACATCCTCCCAAAGCGACACTTCCCATAGGCACTACGTAGCCTGGTGTGTGGTCTGAGTAACCAACAAGTGTTCCAAATGTGTCTCTTAACTGTTTTTGTACACTAATATTTGCATTTTCAAATGTTGATGGATAATTAGTTACACACTGTAAGAGAATAATCTTTTCGTTACCAACTGAACGTATGACGTCAACTGCCTTTTTAATTTCGTCCATTGTACTTGCTCCAGTTCCTAAAATAATAGGTCTTCCTTTCTCTGCAATATACTTTATTAGCTCATGCCATGTAATATCTCCTGATCCAATTTTATATGCTGGAATGTCAAGTTCTTCAAGAATGTCAACTGCTTCAAAATCATATGGACTAGAGAAAAAAGTTATTCCTTGACTTTTTGAATATTCAAAAAGTTCTTTTGTCCATTCTCTTGGGAATTCTGCATTCTGATAGACTTCATATACTGGCTTATCCCATTTTGATTGGAATCCAACTTTAAGTCCTTCAAAGCCTTTTTCTGAAACAATCTTATTTGCTAGAAATGATTGGAACTTAACAGCGTCAGCTCCTGCTTTCTTTGCAATATCAATAAGCATTTTTGCCCTTTTAATGTCACCATCAAAATTTGAACCTACTTCAGCAATAGTGTAACAAGGATAACCATCCCCTATTTTCTTACCATCAACTTCAATATACATATTATTCACCTTTCTTCAAGTATTCTTTTATGCAATCAACCATATAATCTATCTCATCTTTACCAATCTTTTGATGATTTGGCAAATAAAGACCTTTATCGTTTATCTCTTTACCAATTACAATCTCATCTGAACGATAAGATTTTTCTTTGAATACTGGCTGTTCGAGAAGGTTGCCAGCAACAACAACTCGCGACTCAACCTCTTTTGATGCCAAATACTCAATCAATTCATCTCTTACCTCTTTTGATTCAAGAATTATTGGCATAGAGAATGAACTTGTCTGAGAAAGATCAACAACTTGTTGCTTGATTGGAAGATCTTTTGTTTTTTCTACAAAATACGATAAATTCTTGACCCTTATTTTTATGGATTTATCTAGGTCAGGCAACTGAACTAATCCAATAGCTGCATTAATATCTGTACTCCTTAAATTGTAACCTAACATATCAAAAAGAAAATTTTTATGTTTTATATCTTCATAATTCTTTTCCCTAAGACTTCCCCTTACCCATCCATGTGAACGAGCAGATTTCAATAAATCATATGTCTCTAAATCGTCAGTAACTACCATGCCACCTTCAACTGTAGTCATATGATGGCCAAAATAAAAACTAAAGCTTCCCATTTCCCCAAATGATCCTACTTTTTTATTATTGTAAGATGCACCAAGACTTTCACATGCATCTTCTATGAGAATTAATGAATGTTTTTTGCATAAATTCTGAATCGCTTCTATATTTGCTGGTTGCCCAAGAAGATGTACAAGAAATATTGCTTTTGTCTTTTTACTAATCATTCTTTTTATAGACTCTGGATCCATATTGAACGAACTATCGACATCGCAAAAAACTGGATTAAGATTATGCTGTAAAAGAGGATATACTGTTGTAGGCCATGTTACTGCAGGAACTATTACCTCATCTCCATCATTTAACCCATATTTTTGTTTAAGCATGAATGCCATAATCAAATTTGCACTACTTCCACTATTGACCATGACCGAATATTTTGATCCATTATACTCTGCGAATTTTTTTTCGAACTCTTGAACTCTTTTCCCTTGAGTGTATCTACCACTTCTGAGACATTCATTTATCGCCTCAAATTCTTTATTTGTAAACATATCTTCCATAAGATGTATTTCCATACAAAACATTCCCCCTATTTAAATAAGAAATATGGTATTTCTTTTATTAAGTTTGCGCTTAATTTGAAGGTAAAGTTTTTAAATGGTGTAATATATTGAAAATCCAAGGGGGATTAAATATGAAACGTGCATTAATCACAGGAGTAACTGGTCAGGATGGTTCTTACTTAGCTGAATTTCTTTTAAAGAAAGGATATGAGGTTCATGGTATTGTT
>CAZYEG010000242.1:0-2541 GCA_964646365.1 uncultured Methanosarcinales archaeon | reverse complement strand
CAATTACGATTCTCTACTTATTGGTTGGGCTTCACTTTCTCCTTCATTAAGTAATTCACAACTTTTTCATGGTGGTTCATCACAATATTGTTTTGGTGAAACCGCAAGAAATAATACCCTAGAGGGGACTCACAGCTGGAGTATCACTGATGGTGGAAGAAATTGTACAGGAATAACAGAGTTAGTAGAATGCGGAGTCTTATCATATCCAAATACAGTTTATACTTTACAAAACGATATTAACAACGCTGCAGGTAATTGTTTTGTCATTGCTGCGGACAATATAACATTTAACCTAAATAACAAATTGGTAGATGGTACGAACGCAGATTATGGGGTATACAGTGATGGATATCATAACCTGACATTAATGAATGGAAAAGTTTCTGAATTCATGCTAGGAATATATCTAAAAGACTCTAATAGAAATAATTTGTCCAATTTAAATTTAACTTCAAATAGTGATACAATTTATTTTTATAACTCACACAATAATATAATCAGTGGTACACATACTAGTTCAGATCTTGACGGTATTGTATTTTATGAATCATCAAACAATACAATTTATGATTCCTCTTTCTCTGACAGCACTACTCTTAATGTTGCTCTACAATCAGGTTCACAAAATATTTCTTTTGTAAATTCCACTTATTCCACCGAGTTTGTGCAAGGCACCTTATTTAGACAGTGGCACTATAACGCCTTTATAAACTATACAAATGGAAGTGCAGCATCTGGAGTTACTGTTATTGCATATAACAGAACAGGGCAGCAGCAGTTTAGTGCAACCACAAATGCGACAGGTCACATCCCACGTCAGATTATTACAGAGTACATGAACAATTATACAACAAAAATATACTATAGCAATTATACAATTAATGTTAGCGGAACAGTTTACACGTCTCAGCATGAATTAAATCTCTCCCAATCATTTAACACTAATGACGTATTCACGCTAGGAGACATCATATCACCTGTCGTAACATTACTTTATCCAACAGCAACAAATTATTCCATAAACATAACAAAATTAAATTACACCGCTTCAGATGATTGGGGGATTGACAAATGTTGGTACTCGATAGATGGCGGTCTTACAAACTCTTCTACAGTTTCTAATTTAGCCAATTTTACAGGGCTTTCGGGGACAGACGGAAGCAACACATGGACAGTTTTCTGTAATGATACAGCAGGAAATGTTAATTCAAGCAGCGTTACATTCTATTCAACTTACTTGACAGATTGTATGACACTCGATCATGAAAACACAACTTATACCCTTTATAATAATGTAACAGAGTATAACGGCACTTGTTTTACAGTTACAGGAAATGATATTACCATTGATTTTAATGAATTTAATATAACAGGCACAGATGTTTCTGATGGTTATTGGGGAATTTCTATGAATAACTACAACAGAACAAAAATAATTAATGGTGGGATTTTTGACTTCGGTTCTGGAGGTATCTCAGGTCAGAGAAGTAATGGTAACAACATAATAAATATGACAATTAAATCAAATGGATTTTATTCGGGTATATATTTGTGGAGAAGCAGCTACAATAACATAAGTAATGTAAATTCAATATATAATGACGTGGGTATATATGTTAGTGAGAGTAATTATAATTTTATTTCTAATTCCAATTTTAGTTCAGGTATTTCAGGAGATATCGGAGGGGATGGAATCTATCTTACAAGTTTTTCTTCAAACAACACATTTGTTAACATTACAACAAGCTATAATACTGGTGATGGTATTGAAATTTTTTCCGGTTCTGATAACATAATTAATAATTTAAAATCATACGCTAATACAGGTCTAGAAATCTATTGGCAATCAGGATTAAATAATAAATTAATCTACAATAACTCATTTGGAGAAATTACTTTTATTGATGATTTAGATTATGATATTGAAGGTACATTAAGATTTGGTTCTGGGCAAAATATTGATATCGGAAACAATTTCGCTTTCCTAAATTCATCTTCAGATATTGAGGAATTGAATAAAAGTGCAAACATAACTTTACACTCAATTGGTGATAAAGGATTTACATGGCCAAAGATTTTGAAAGATGGAGAAATTTGTGTTGATTGTTACAATTTCACATCACTTACAGCTGATACTGTAATATTTAATGTCACAAGTTGGAGTACCTATTATATTGGAGAAGGAAACGGAGCATCGTCTACATCTTTAGTTTTAGTCAACGCAACATCACTAACAAACGACACCTTACAAAACCTGACATGTTATGCAACTATAATAGACGATAACCCAGATACAATTTATGCAAACTATACATGGTACAAAAATACAATCCAACAATCATTCGGTCAAACATTAGTAACAAACAACACAAATACTCTTGTCTCAACAATAGATTCATCCCTAACACAGAAGCACGATAACTGGACGTGTGAAGTCTATGCATATGACGAAACAGATTACGAAACAGTCAAAACAAATTCAAGTACATTACAAATATTAAATACTAATATGATAGTACTTAATAATAGACTAAACAC
>CAZYEG010000241.1:0-2541 GCA_964646365.1 uncultured Methanosarcinales archaeon | reverse complement strand
GCCTCTTTATCCTGGTTTTTTTTCTTATTTGTCAATTAAATTTTCAAGTGGGAAAAGTGAAGTTAAGATAATATTGCTTGGTGTGATGGTAACTGTTGGTGTTATAACGTTTATGATTTCTTTGGGTCTATTATTCACGACGATTCTTAGGGTGTCACTTACTAATGTGATTGGAATCATTTCTCCAATTGCTTTTGGGATTCTTTTGATAATTAGTTTATTATTAATTTTTAATGTAGATATAGGAAAATACTTACCAAAATATCATGCAAAAGTTGGGAAGAATCCTGTTTGGAGTGCTTTTTTATTCGGTTTTTTCTTTGGCGCAATTGTAATTCCATGTAATCCTGCATTTATTGCCGCGTTTTTTACGCGGGCACTGTTATTTACAAATTTCTTGGAGAATATGGTAAATTTTTTAATGTTTGGAGTGGGTCTTTCATTTCCATTGCTTTTATTTACATTTATATCAAGCGTGAATACTAAAAGAGTATTAGGTTTTCTTAATAATCATACCAGAAAGATTAATTTTGTTTCAGGATTATTAATGTTTGTTATATCACTTTATTATTTGTTATTTGTTTTCAAAATATTGGGAGGTATATTTTAGATGAAATATAATTTTGCATTTAAAATGTTAGTTGGATTATTTCTTTTTTCATTATTATTTATATTTTCTTCATGCACTGTTACTACTAGTTCAGATGTTGTCGATACGGAGGATGAAAGTGTGACTGCTACTACCGAATACAAAGTAGACAATTCCGAGCAGAAAATAGACGGCATGACAGGTGCTTCTTTAGATCCGCATATTATTGAATTAGAGGAGATAGAGGTAAGAGAGTATAAAGGAGAAAAACTTGATTCTGTTAATGAGTTTAGAGAAAATTCCATTAAGGGCCCACAATATATTGATATTGATAGTTATTTGCTAGAAGTAGGTGGGCTGGTTGAAAATGAATTAAATTTATCTTATGAAGAAGTTTTAGAGTTAGATCGTTATAGCAAAGTTGTCACGCTTTACTGTGTTGAAGGATGGGATGCAAAAATATTTTGGGAAGGTGTTTTGGTCCGTGATATTATTGATTTGGCAAGCTTGAAAGAGGAAGTAAATACAATTATCCTTTATGCGTATGACGGATATTCAACTTCATTCCCGATTGATTTTGTTGTAGATAATGATATAATGCTTGCATATAAGATGAATAATATCACTCTTCCTCCAGAAAGAGGTTTTCCTTTCCAATTGGTTGCTGAAGAGAAGTGGGGATATAAATGGATTAAGTGGGTGACTAAGATTGAGTTTTCAAATGATGAAAATTATAAAGGATATTGGGAGTCAAGAGGTTATAATAATGAAGGCGACCTTGATGGTTCAAAGTTTGCTTAAGAAATCTTTAATGCATGAGTTTTTTGGGCCCAGTACTTCCGTCGTCGTAAATATCTGGTTTTTCTTTTTTTAATTTAATAATTTTATCTGTTATTTTCCAAGATTCAATTAATTCATCATACCTTGTGAATAATGTTTTATCTCCTTTTATGATATCGTATAAAAGTTTTTCATAGGCTTCAATAGTGTTTGCTCCAAATGTACATGAATGACAAAATTCCATTTTTGTGTTAATGAAATCTTTGTTTGGAGACGGAACATTCATTTCGAATGTGATATCTTGTGAAGGTTGGATATTTAGTATAAGTCGGTTTGGTTTGATGTTTTCTTGGCAATATAATTCACATTTTTCTTGTTTGAATTGAATTTCAATGTACGCTTTTTTTTGTTTGAGTTTTTTTCCAGTTTTGAGTAGTATTGGCACTCCTTTCCATCGTTTGTTATTAATATCTAATTTTATTTCTGCATAAGTTTCTGTGTTTGTTTTTTTGATGCCATATTTCTTTGCTTCATTTTTGTAACTTTTATATTGACCTGTGATAATATTGTTACCAGAGGAAATCTTGATATTTTTTAAAACTTCAACTTTTTTATCGTGTACATCTGTTTGTGACAATGTTTTTGGAGGTTCCATTAATACTAATGATACAACTTGAAGAAGATGGTTTTGTACCATATCTTTTATTGCACCAGATGAATTGTAATATCCTATTCTATCTTCAGTTCCAATCTTTTCATCAATAACTACGTGGACGTGTTCGATAAATTTATTGTTCCACACTTGTTTGAAGATTGGATTTGCGAATCTCATTGCAATTAAGTTCATTACTGTCTCTTTGCCTAGGTAATGATCTATTCTGTAAATGTCTTTTTCTGAAAATACATCATGTATGCATTTGTCAATTTGGTTTGAGGTTTTGAGACTGTTTCCGAATGGTTTTTCAAATACAATTCTTCTCATGTGTTTGTCATGTTTATGAAGTTCTGCGTTTTTTAATTGATCTACAATTCTTTTGAAATATTCGTATCCAGTTGCTAAATAAAATATTCTTGAACAAGAATTGTTTGGTTCTATTTTTTTTAGTAGTTTTGGCAGATTGCATAATGAATCTTTATTTATGAAATCTGCTTTGTAATATTTCACATTTAAT
>CAZYEG010000240.1:0-2547 GCA_964646365.1 uncultured Methanosarcinales archaeon | reverse complement strand
CCATAGCACACACTTGAGTTGCGGACTAGATGCTCTTCGCTAAGCGGTTACTTTGGAAAAGCAAGGCGATCAAATCATATATATCGGACCCTATGGTGCATTCGAGCGCAGCATACAGGTGCTGACCGATGAGCAATTGCAAGCTGCTCCTGGCTGGGCCTATTTGCCAGTGGTTGTAGAATATGCACGGCCAAATCCAGAAAAACTAGAGCATGATTTAGTCATCAAAACATTGGATGGAAATCAAATGTTGGTGTATTTCGGGCCTGATATGGAGTTTGACCACGCGCGAGATTTGCATAACTATGGTGATAATACGATGCTTGTGCCTTTTGATAAGGTGACACCTGACTTGTGGATGTATGTATATGAATCAGAAAATAACTATGTACTCGCAAATAGTTTTTATGCTGAATTAATCGATTGGCCTGATTCAAGGATTGAAAATACAGAATCATGCTATCCTGTTCCCGCCGATTATGATGGCGATGGAATATCTGATCTAGGTCTTAAATGTATGGATTCTTGGAAAATTATATATTATGATTATGTTTGGAATTGGGGATATCCGGAAGAAATCAGCCATAGAGAAACAGTAATCATTAATCTAGATAATATGAATTTTTCTATACCAGCGATGATATTCCCGGGAGGAATATCATATCCATATATAATGGATATGGTTGAAAATTATTCCTTGGATATGTCTGTTGATAGGTTTACTCCATATACAGCGCAGTGCGTGAATCAAGTGTGGGCGAGTTTTCCACAATGTTTTACTCATTGAAATTTAGAGAGGGTAGGTTATCGATTTTCGAAAACTCACTTTTGTTCATTAAGAATTTTCAGTAAGTTCTTTCCCTCTTCTAATATATCTAAAAGACCTAAAATGACCTTTTGTTCTTTTCGAGTAAATGAATACCAAATTTTAGGAAGTATTGTTTGTAGCTCCGATGAATCAAGGTTTTCAAAAATACGAAAAGCAATGCTTTGATCTTTTTTGACCTTACCCTGTTCTTTTCGTTTTGTTGAAATGAAGAGCTTGTGTAAAGCAAATGCTATGGGATGAGGAATGTTGACTCGAATTCCATTATCCTCGATTGCAATTTGGTGCTGAATTAAAACTGAAGTATGTCGCAGGGGTGTTGCGGTAATGCCGAGCTTTTCTATTTTTTGGGGTTCATCAGAAATAGGCCCTAATCTTGGTACCAGAAATTCAACTCTTAGTTCAGGATGTAAAAAACGTATCCATCCTGAAGATGTGAAGTCCGTTTCAAATCCCAATGGATGGAGTATTTCATCAACTGAAAGAAGTTCCCCTTTTAGTCTTCTTGGTTGTGGAATTAGAAAGTCAATATCAAGTGTTCTGATACCTGGGTTGAAATTCTTTCCTTTAAAATACGAACGATAGAAATGAGCACACCAACTGCCAACAAGAAGGACTTGGTTGAGAATGCCTTCATGTTGCAGTGCACTAAGAACTTCTGTTGCTTTTTTGCTGAGCATGCCGCAATGCCTTTCTTAAAAAATCGTATTGTACCTTTGCTTGTTTTAAAAGTGCTTTGAGCCGTTTAGATCGATCATATTTTTCTTGCCACTTTTTCTGCTGTTTTTCTGATAACGTACCCAGATACTCTTGTTTGACCTCTCCATCAACACTCTTTGTTACATAGCCATACTGCTTCTTTTTAATGGTGCGCACAAAGAAAGACCCTATAGGAAGCTTCTTTAGCTCATTCTCATACTTCTTGATCAACGCTTCTGCTTCTTTTTGCTCTTCTTTGAGAGCTGATACAATGGTTTCCATAGTTACACCAATAAACCTTATTTATTAATAATTAGTGTAAAGATATTTTACAATAACGTCAAGCAATAGTTACACTAAAATTATATGCTTCATATAATTTTAGTGTATGTTTTCTGCAATTGCCAGTCAAAAATAGAAAGAATTTTTCATAAATGCAGTTTGAAAAAAACCGGTAGTATTGACGTTAAATTATTATGAAAATTAACGGTCCCTAATATAGTAAATAGCGATTAAGAAATTTTTAGATAATTGATAAATTTCAATTCTATACTAATTTAAAAATATGGTATTTACTATTATATTAATTTGGTATAGAATTAGAATATGATAAATACTTCACTATTAACTAAATCAACGGCAGCAAATCCTTTTCGCGGAATAGCTGGAAATATTCTGCGGGAATTAATAAAGCCTCAATATAAGCACTCTTTGATAACTGCTACAGACCTTGCAAACAATCTAGATATAAGCATTGCGTGGTGCAATCAAGTGTTAAATACGCTTGAAAGTATCAATGTAGTTGAGCGTAATAAAAGAGGAGTAGGAGCATCAACAACGTTAGTTAACAAGAAAAAGTTAATAACTGAGTGGAAAGCATACTACAACTTTTCAAGAAATATTTTTTACCCATATGTTACAAAATATGAAAATTCGATGGATATATTATGTAATATTTGTGATGATAATAACTGGTCTTATGCAGTTACTCATAAATCCGTAAAACAACTACTACAGAATAA
>CAZYEG010000239.1:0-2559 GCA_964646365.1 uncultured Methanosarcinales archaeon | reverse complement strand
CAACTTAAAGCTAAAATATCTCAAATAGAGACACATTTATCTGCAAAAGGAGAACAGCAAAAAATAATAGAAACTCACTTTGGTGAGTACTGGATGGAATGTGTTCAGGCAGAACAAAATTTATCAGGAATGCTCTCAGAAGTTTGTGAAGCAAACGATTATACACACGATAATGGATTAAAGCCCGAATTTTTATCTTCTTACAATCCTGGAGAAGCAGAATATCGTTTTACTGTAGCAACAGACGCGGGATTTAAATCACATAGTAGTATTGATTTCTTTTTTGACTTTGGTTCAGATGTTTCTCCGCTACAGACACCAGAATATCAAGAAGCTATGGCAAATCTTGAAGCATGGCCAGCAGAAAGAGGTGAGCGATTGGTATCAACGATGCAGAAATTAATGCAAGAAGGAATCTCGTTTAGTCAAGCAGTTACATCAAACACAACATACAATCGTACAGCAGCAGAATGTTACAGTCCTAAAGAGATTGCACAAGCAAGGACCATATTGGCTCCAGAATAATCATCTACTCCATACATCTTTTGTTTTTTTCTTAGAAACTTTTTTCTTTTTATTTGACTTTTTTGTTACTAATTTTTTCTTCTTTTTCTTAGTAGTTTCACTCTTAACTTTCTTTTTTATTCCCTTTCTACTATATCCTATTTCCATCACTAACCATAATATTAGAGATGCAATTATTATGTACAATACATATTGTGTATAAGTTTTCCTTTTTGGAGCAAGCCCTGGAACCTCTAAATCTCCAGCATTAAGTGATGTCACAGTTTCTTTACATGCAGTTATGGCTGACTCTAAAAGTGCTGCAGCTTTTTCATGTTCTTTGGCATCCATTGCTTCATTTGCTTGTGTAACAAGCTCCTGGAATTCTAGACATTCAGGATTTTCTTTGAAGAGATCAAATGCAAATTTTACTCTTTCTACTATTACTGTGTTATTTAGTGTTTCATTGTCACTAGGAATAACATGGATGGTCATGGTTGCTTCTTCTATATGCGAAGGATTTTCTGCTTCACCAAATATTTTTATTTCAAAGAGTCCAGTTGTCTTTGCGGATTGTACTTGAGCACTAAGTGTTACACTTTCATTCACTTTCAATTCATCTATAGTTCTTAATGTCGGCAAAGTGTTTAATTCATCAGCAGGTTCAAGTGTTAATGTAATATTCTCAAGGTCAGAATCACCATCATTTAATATTGTAATTATTGCATTAATATAATCATCTTTGTATAATGTTAAGGCAGATGTTGGCACAATTCTCATAGATATTTTTTTATCTATATATCTATCAGCAATAGACATTGTTGATGACCCCTGTGTGACAATTGTTGTTGTTTCTCCTGCAGATTCTTCACCAGGTGCAGTTTCCTCAACTATGATAAAATCAGAGAAATTAGTAATCAATCCAGTAATTTGACTATTATTAGAATCAATTACTACATCCACTTCTTCCCATGTGCAGTTGTCTCCAGTTTCACATTTAAATATTTTTAAGTTATTTGTAAATGTAATACTTTCATTAAGACCAGTAAAGTTGTATGTAACATTTGCAGCAGAAAGATTTATTCCAGGAGTCAATCTATATCTATCAATGACATTATAATTTTCCATTTCCACATCATCATCAAGTTCCGTAAAAGAAATTAATGTATTATTACTATTGTTAAGAGATGCATTGAATAAATTAATAGAATGTCTTCCACCGGTAGCTATAATATCATATTCTCCTGTAGTGATATTAATTTCAAGACTTCCATTCTTTGCAATTACCTCATTAATTACAGGGTCTTTAATTGTTATATTGTCAAAGTTAGGAGCTAAAAGCCTCATACGTTTTGGTCTTCCAGCATGTATTGCAAATCCTCTTCTCGAAGTTTTATTCTCATTATAAGATCCTTGAGCAGTAAAGATATGTCTTCCAGGTATTTGAGGTGTATAAGTGTAATTCCGAAGATATAGATATGTAGAATTACTATCACTATTAATGGTTTCATTCAATGTCATGATCGTCCCATTAGGCATAGTTACATTGACTTGTATGTTTTCGACATCCGCATATGCGGTCATTCTCATTGTTACATTTACACTAGTATTTAATCTGACATTTCTTTTGGTAGGTCTGAATCGCACTATAGAAGGCCCACCAGGAGTAATAACTATTCTGTCAGCTGTGACTTCTCCAAGTAAAAGTATCCCACCATTATTAGTTGATTTTACATAATCATGAATTTGATTAACACTTGTATTGGTTTCTCTCCAGACACAATTTGATGGGTTTGCACATCTAAAGATTTCCAGATTTCTTTCTCTTACAATTAATCTATGGAATGTTGAATAATTATATGTGATATTTAATCTAGAGTATTGAGCAATAGGCAATACTTTGAATCTGTCAATAACTCTAGTATTTGGGATAGCCAAGGTGTCATTCATGGGTATAAAGACCATAGTAGGTCTTGTTGAACTGTTAATAGTCGTATTAAGTAATTCTGCAGTTATTCCGCCACGTGTACCAACAATATCATATTTTCCAGGGAC
>CAZYEG010000238.1:0-2571 GCA_964646365.1 uncultured Methanosarcinales archaeon | reverse complement strand
TTTTTGCAGATTTCAAAAAAATGATTGCAGAAGGAAAAATAGAGATTTAAAATGAAACATAATATCAAAAAAGCAATAATACTTGGATCCGGCGCATTAAAGATTGGTGAGGCTGGTGAATTTGATTACTCCGGTTCACAATGTCTAAAAGCCCTTAAAGAAGAAGGAATACAGACAGTTCTTGTAAACCCAAATATTGCGACTATCCAGACCAGTGAAGGTTTAGCGGATAAGATATATTTTCTTCCTGTAACTCCCTATTTCGTAGAAAAGGTTATTGCAAAAGAAAAGCCGGACGGAATCATTCTGGCATTTGGTGGTCAGACAGCGCTCAACTGTGGCGTTGCTTTATTTGAAAGTAAAGTTCTTGAAAAATATAATTTAGAAGTTATTGGAACTCCTGTTCAAGCAATAATTGATACAGAGGATCGTGATCTATTTGTAAAAAAATTAAATGATGTTAATGTTAAATGTCCTAAATCAATTGCAGCAAATAATGCAGAAGATGCTCTTGCAGCAGCAAAAAAAATTGGCTTTCCTGTTATAATTCGTGTAGCGTACACACTTGGTGGTAAAGGTAGTGGGTTCGCAGATAATGAAGAAGAACTTCTCGAACTTGCAAATAAAGCATTTACTTATTCGCCACAAATTCTTGTTGAAGAATCAATCAAAGGTTGGAAAGAAGTTGAGTACGAAGTCGTTAGAGACAGATACGATAATTGTATTACCGTATGTAATATGGAAAATTTTGATCCATTAGGAATTCACACTGGTGAATCAATTGTAGTTGCGCCATCACAAACACTAACAAACACTGAATATCATAAACTTAGAGAAATTTCTATTCGAGTTATTCGACATATCGGAATCGTTGGAGAATGTAACATTCAATATGCATTAGATCCAGAGACAGAAGACTATCGTGTAATCGAAGTTAATGCACGTCTTTCAAGATCGTCAGCACTTGCATCAAAAGCTACTGGCTATCCGCTTGCATTCGTTGCAGCAAAATTGGGATTAGGTTATGCACTTCACGAAGTAAAGAATTCTGTTACACAAACAACAACTGCATGTTTCGAACCAGCATTAGATTATATTGTTTGCAAAGTTCCTCGTTGGGATCTTACAAAATTCAAACAGGTTTCTAAACAGCTTGGTTCAGGTATGAAATCTGTTGGGGAAGTAATGGCTATCGGTCGAAGTTTTGAAGAAGTAATCCAAAAATCTTTAAGAATGATTGGCCAAGGCATGCACGGTCTTGTTGGAAATCGAAATGTTATCTTTGATGACATGGATGATGAACTCAAACGTCCAACTGATAGGAGAATATTTGCTGTTGCTATGGCTATGGGAAAAGGATATTCCGTAGACAAATTATATGAAATGACCAAAATTGACAAATGGTTTTTATACAAATTAAAAAACATTATGGATACAAAAGATGAGTTGAAAAAATACAACACATTAGAAGATCTTCCAGATGAGCTACTACTCCAGGCAAAGAAAAATGGTTTTACAGATTTTCAGGTTGCACGTTTCGTAAACAAATGCAGTGTTGATGACATTGATTGTGGTCTTGTTGACGTACGTACACACAGAAAAAAGCGAGGCATCTTGCCTTTTGTAAAACAAATTGATACACTCGCAGGAGAATTCCCAGCAAAAACAAATTATCTATACATGACATATCATGGAAATTCTCATGACATTAATTTCGTAAACGATCAAAATTCAGTTGTCGTTCTCGGATCAGGTGCTTACCGTATCGGTAGTAGTGTAGAATTTGATTGGTGCTGTGTCAATGCCGTAAACACAATTAACAAGAAAGGACTGCGTTCAATAATGATCAACTACAATCCAGAAACAGTATCAACAGATTATGATACATGTGATAGACTTTTCTTTGATGAACTTACTTTCGAGCGTGTTATGGACGTTATTGATCTTGAAAAACCTAAAGGTGTTATTGTTTCAACAGGTGGCCAGATTCCAAACAATCTCGCAATGAGAATGCATGGACAAAAAGTACCAATACTTGGAACATCCCCTGAATCAATTGATAATGCCGAAGATCGTCATAAATTCTCAAGTATGCTTGATGAGTTAGGTATTGACCAACCAAGATGGAAAGAACTTTCTTCTTTTGAAGATATACACAAGTTTGTTGAGGAAGTTGATTTTCCAGTTCTAGTAAGACCTTCATATGTTCTTTCTGGTGCAGCAATGAATGTTGTATCAAATCAGTCAGAATTAGACACATTTCTTCAAATGGCAGCAGATGTTTCAAAAAAACATCCAGTAGTTGTTTCAAAATTCATAACAGGAGCAAAAGAAATTGAAATTGACGCCGTCGCAAACAAAGGAGAAATTGTATGTTACGCAATATCTGAACACGTTGAATTCGCTGGAGTTCATTCTGGTGATGCAACAATGGTTCTTCCTCCACAGAAAACTTATCTTGAAACAATCAGAAGAATCAAAAACATTGCAAAACAAATTGCAGTAAAACTTCAGATCTCAGGACCTTTTAATATCCAATTCCTTGCAAAAGAGAATCATATCAAAGTAATC
>CAZYEG010000237.1:0-2581 GCA_964646365.1 uncultured Methanosarcinales archaeon | reverse complement strand
ACATGGTTCTTATAAAATAGAGCTTCAGGAAGTATTGGTATGCTGACCGTTCACCCTTTGTCCCATGAGCTTTCCTGTCTTGAATTTGACCATCCGCTTGGCTGGGATGTGAATCTTTTCCATTCTAAGTATGTTCTGAGCTTTCTTTTGAGAACTTCTTTTACTTTTCTATTGAATTCAAGACCTTCAACTATTTTTTCAATTTCGTTTGGAGTTTGTGGATGATATCTAAAAAACAGGTCTGGTAGAGTTGTGAACTGCAGTTCTCTTGCCATACCATAAACAGACGCAGGATTTTTTGATCCTTGCTCTACAAGGTCAACCCACATACCTTTTAATGATATCTCTGCACTTTCTTGTATGCTTTTATGATTGAATTTGTCGCTATCTGTTACTTCGTATAATGCAAGACGTTCGTCAAGAACACGGAGTTCTCGAACTATCTGGAAGATATCTTTAATCATTTTTCCAATTGATGCTAGAAATTGTGTGACTTTATCCTGTTGGAAGGCTAGTCTTTGCTGTGCAGACCCAAAGTATGAAGATTGTTCAGAAGCCATAAAAACATCTGTTACTTTGTCAATTTTATTGTAGCCCATGTTGTAATGTAGCCAATCACGAATATGATAGTAAATAGATTCAACTGATATGTTATATCTTGAATAAACTAAGAAGTATCTGTTTGAAGGCGCTGGAAAGCCAGTGTACTCCCATTGGTCTTTTGCATTTTCAGCATATTCTTGGTCTGCAACTTTGTTTAGATCTTTCCCTTTTTCTTCTATTTCATCAAGATAATTTTCCCATGCGAGTCTTTTTTCTCGATCTATTGTAGATAGGGGTTTGCCTTCTGTAAACTCATTATATTTGCTTAAAGTTTCCTTATTTGAGATGAATCCGTGTTTTATTAGGAGCTTTGCGTCCATGTCCCTTAACCCTTTTTTATAATTACAACTACTACGTTTTATTATAGGAATCTGAATTTATAAGGTTTACTATTTTTATTGAAATAAATGTAAGATGATTTTTAATCCTTTTAAATCAAACAATAATTTTATAAATCATGACGAAAAATAAAACAGAGAATATCTAGCTTATTTGGGGTGTAATTACTATGAATGATGAGAATAATAAAAATGAGATGAATGATGAGCCTATTGAATCTGGCTTTTCAGAAAATTCAAAGAAAGAAGGCGAACAGGTAGAACCTGTCGAAAAGAATGAAGAAGAAATTTCAAATGAAGCTTCTAATAATAATAAAATGGACAATCTTGAGAAGAAAGAAGAAGAGATAGAAAAAAAGATTGAAGAAGTTGAAGCAAAAGAAGAGAAAGTTGAAGAAAAGCTTGAAAATTTAGAGAAAAAAGAAACGAGCATGGAACATAAAGTTAATTCTATGGCTCATCCGCATCCTCACAAGCATATTGCAAAGAAAAGAATCTATCATAAGAAGGATAGTGGTGTCTGGAAAATGACTGCATGGGCATTATTTGCACTATTAATAATTTCAATTTTTACAAATGGATTTTCTGGAACAACACCATTAAATGTCAAAAAAGATGTTAATAAGATTGCAATGAAAGATGGTTCCCAGGAAGTGTTTGATATTGCCGAAGAGGTTAACGACAAGGTAGACGAACTTATTGCTGCAATGGGTAAGACTGTTAAAAAGGATCCTGTAACAAGTGGATCTGATTATGATGGTGACGCAGTTAAAGTTGAGTTTTATGTAATGAGTCAGTGTCCATATGGAACACAGGTCGAAGATGCATTCTCTCCAGTTTTTAAGGAACTTGGAAGTGCAGTAGATTTCCATATTGATTTTATTGCGGATGAAACAGCTCCCGGTGTTTTTAGATCACTTCATGGTCAAACAGAAGTTGATGGAAATATCGCACAGCTTTGTGCAATTAAGTATGAACCAGAGAAATATATTGATATGCTTGTTTGTATGAATAAAAATGCAGGAGCAATCCCAGGAAATTGGGAGAAATGTGCAGAAGATAATGGTCTTAATGTTGAAGCAATAAAGGCATGTTATGAAGGGGAAGAAGGAATTGCACTTCATAGTGAATCTGCAAAGAAAGCTAATGCAAGAGGCGCAACAGGCTCACCAACAATATTTATCAATGATGCACCGTATTCTGGCGCAAGAGATACAACTTCATTTAAGAGAGCGGTTTGTTCACATCTAGATAATCACGAAGCATGCGCAGATATTCCAGCATGTGCATCTGATGCAGATTGTCCAAGAGAAGCAGGAAAAGTTCCAAGATGTCAAAATCCAGGAGTGAAGGAAGCAGTATGTGTCTATGAAGATGCAGTTGCTTTTGAAGTTGTTGTATTAAATGATGAAGCATGTTCTACTTGTGATACAACAAGATTTGAACAAGCAAATACAGAATATTTTCCAGGTGTTACACATCGGACAGTAGATGCAGGTTCAGATGAGGGTAAGGAGTTAATAGAGAAGTATGATATTGTGTTTGCTCCAACATTCCTATTTGATAAAAAGGTTATGGGAACTGAGACATGGGCACAAAATCCATCAATGTCACAGTTCTTTAATGATGTTGAAGAATAT
>CAZYEG010000236.1:0-2612 GCA_964646365.1 uncultured Methanosarcinales archaeon | reverse complement strand
GGCGTAGA
Organism: uncultured Methanosarcinales archaeon; assembly: GCA_964646365.1. Lineage (GTDB taxonomy): Archaea > Nanobdellota > Nanobdellia > Woesearchaeales > CAZYEG01 > CAZYEG01. The sequence goes on along the minus strand of CAZYEG010000236.1, from coordinate 2,604 downwards.
TCATTCAAAGCATGATTATGTGTTGCAAGATGATTTAATAAGCAGATGTCAAGCTAAATGTTGTGCTAGAAAATATTGTGAAAAATGTCATTGGTATGGCTATGGTGATTGTTATTCAGAATGTGAGGCAAATGCACCAGAGGGAGTATGTGTGAATTGTGATGGTGTTTGCTGGGAAAATGGTCATTTAGATTTTTTAAATACAGCAATTGCAACTTGCTAACTAAATGAAAAAAATAACGTTATACAAATTTATTTTTATTTTGTTAATTATATTTTTTCTAAATAATACAGTTTTAGCTAGTAATCAGGTTGGGGTTATAACAGAAGTTAATGGTGATTCTGGGTATGTTATAAGTAATATAGCTTAAAATTCATCCCATCCGTCAATAGCATTACTCTGGGCGTATCCAGAGGTTGTACTTTCAAAGAAGTTTGATTTCATTGAATCATTGTCTTTATCAGATAGACGTTCTAGATGTGCATAGGGATTTTCTTCATAGCCAGGATAAAGTGGTTTAAATCCAATTAATTTGATTCTTTCATTTGCAAGATATTTTGTATATTTTTCAATACTGTTTGCATTTATTCCAAGAATATTGCTTCCAAGAATATGTGTGCTCCAAGCAATCTCTTCCTCAACTGCATTCCTAAACATCTCGTAAACAAGGTCTTCGGTGATTAATCCAGGAAATTCTTGTATCAATTCCTTGATTATATTCCTAAATAAAACAACATGCGTTAACTCGTCTCTGTTGATATACCTTATTTCATCGGCAATACCTAAAAGTAGATTCCTTGATGCCAAATTATAAAAGAAAGCAAATCCGTTGTAAAAATAGAGTCCTTCAAGAATATAGTCTGCCAAAATGACTCTCGCAAAGTTTTTATTAGATGGCTCATCGATAAAACTTTGAAATTTCGTAGCAATATACTGGTTTCTTTTTAGAAGCGTTGTATCAGTTCTCCAATATTCATATACCTCTTCTCGTTTAATTTTTGGAATAACTGTTTCAAGTATGTAAGCGTAGCTTTGTGAATGAATTGCCTCTTGATATGTTTGAATTGCAAGTATAGTACTCACTTCGGGCGCAGTGATATAGTCGGCAATATTTGGCACATTATTTGTTTGGATGCTATCAAGAAATGTTAGGAATGATATTATTCCATCAAAGGCTTTTGTTTCTTCTTCTGTTAATTGTTTATAATCTAACACATCTTTTGTTAAGTCGACTTTTTCAGGCACCCAAAAATTTGACATCATTACCCGATACATCTCTGATGCCCATGAATACTTTACATCGTTTAAGTTGAATAGATTTGTCGTATTCCCTTTAATGATACTTCTTTTCGTGACACAATCATTACCTTCAGGATTAAAGAGTAATTTTTTTTTCATTATTTCTTCCATTTTAATTTGCACAACTGATGCATTCCTCCTTTGACTTTTCTGCATTTAGTGTGATCGAGCGCACATAATATACAGTTTTACATTTTTTCTTCCATGCCATGATATAGTAGTCATACAGATCTTTGGCTTTCACTCCCATGTTTAGATTTAACACAAGTTCCATAGATATGCCTTGGTCTGTCCATTTTTGTATTTTTGATACCATGTCAATTACATGTCTCTGGTCGAGATTTTGGTTTTCTTTGTATAGCCAGAATGTTTCTTGACTTAGATATGGTGGGCATACAGGTACAGCTCCACTTTTGTTTTTATCAATGAAGAATTTTTTATATATTGGCAAAACACTTGCAGTAGCTCCAAGTAATAATGAGGTGCTTGTGTTCGGTGCAACAGCAAACAGTCCTCCATTCCTCATACCATGAAGTTTAATGCTTTCAATTACATCAATCCATTGCTCACTTAAAATCGAATTATTCTCAAACCATTCTTTTGATTTTCCAAAAAGAATTCCTTTGCTCCAGTCGCTTCCGGGATACCTTTTGTAGACGCCACGTTCCTTTGCAAGATCATTGCTTGCTTTTACCCCATTTAGCGCGATTAATTCAAATAAATTTTCAACATGTGTGGAGGCTTTTGTATAATCTAATTTATTTTTTACCAAATAATCAGCGAGGCCAAGACATCCAATACCAAGGACACGATATTCATCATTATGCTTTTGTGACTCAGCTATTGGTGTATTAGTTATGACTATTGCGTTATCCAATATTCTGGCCGCAATTCGTGTTATTCTAGGTATAGAATTTACATCCAACCGGGCCAAATTTAAACTAACAAGATTGCATGTATGTACTTCGCCTAAATCGACATTTTGCACCATTTTACTGTTATCTAATGAGGCACTTTTTTCTCCTACTTCTGAGGGCTTAAAGTTGCTAAAGCTTTCTGTGCATAAATTACCATTACCTATCATGCCACAATGTTTATTCGGATTCATCTCATTCGCGGCATCTTTAAAGAAAATATAGGGTAGCCCTGTTTCGACCAGTGTTTTTAGAATTTGTTTGAATAATTCTTTGGCATTTGTAGTCTCACGTAGCTCAATACTTGTATCCGCTTCTAAATCAAGATAGACTCTTTTAAATTCTTCACCGTATAGATCTGCTAGCTGTATATTTTTCTTTTTTAATACC
>CAZYEG010000235.1:0-2639 GCA_964646365.1 uncultured Methanosarcinales archaeon | reverse complement strand
TGTGTTTTGTTGAATTCCTTCTTCAACATATTCAAGATTAATTTTTTCTATTATTGCAGTTGCTCCATCAAGTTCGACGTTTAATGTGTATAATCCTTTTTCTAATGATTGAACAATTTCTTCTTCAATATTTATGTCTTCAACAAATAATGCTGGAAGGTCACGCCAATCTGATTCTTCGAAAGCCACATCTTCCCCGTCAAGTTTGAAATAAATCAATTTTGAAGAGACGTTATTATTAAGACCCGCACCATACCTTCCGAGATGGACATAAAGATCTTCATTCCAAACTTCAGAATACCTCTCGACCTGCGCAATTGCACAACAATCAGAGTTACCATTACAAACGAATTCAGAATTGACTGCCCAGACTGTGCATAAGTATTCTTCTTCAACATCAAAAATACTATTATTTACAGAGAAATCGACAACTCCGCTTGATGATTCTATTCCATCATTATCAAGATCCCAGTTGCCTTCTCCATAAGTAAGCAAGTTACCAAGGGGGCCCTCGGTCGCTTCTAAAATTGTGTAATCATGAATGATTTTTTCTCTTTGAAATATTATTATTTTTTCTCCATCTTTTTGAAGAGAAATCTCTACAGATCCTGTTCCACTAATTGTTCCAGTAAGATTTAATGATAATGCTTCTTTCTCAACTTCTATATTAGTAGTAGATGAATTTGCAAATGTTTGATCTATCGCAATAAAATTACCAGTAAATGTTCCAAACTTAATGAGTCCAATCATAGAGATAAAGACTACTAAGAGAACTAATGCAATTTCCTTCGTTCTTAGACCTTTATTCACTTTTTCATCCACCAAATCCATGTTCCTTTACCAGAACCAACAACTTTGCCTTTTATTATTCCATCTCCTCTAAGATAATTAAGACGGTATAGCACCTTAATTCTAGTCTGCCCTTTTAGAAGAAGTTCAATCTCTCTAGTTTCGAGAGGCTCATCGGTTGAGCCAAGCAGTTCAAAAATCTTCTTGCTTAGTTTATCGGTACTTTTACGCATGCAGTACTTGTTTTAGTAGAACTAGTATATAAATGTTGTGGTGAATTTATAGGTATCTGTATTAGTATAGTTATTGGTATATTTATTCGTTTATTTATTGGGTTATATACTGATATATTTATCGATAGATATTATTAAGAGAAATTGTCGAATTAGAAGCATGGTCTTCATTTAATCTGTTTTTTGAGAAAAAATAATGTATTATGAGGGAGATAAAACCCCAAGCTTTTTAAATGAAAAGACATTCCAAGAATTTACTGAGGACTGCATTTAATGCAGAAGACCCCGGAGGAATGATATAAATGGCTGAATTAAAAATTGTAATATCGGACGTAAAGTCTGGAAAAAGTAAACAGATGCAGTTGAACGATGAAAATTCTAAGAATCTGAATGGAAAGAAGATTAAAGAGAAGATTAAAGGCGAAACAATCGACCTTCCAGGATATGAACTTGAAATAACAGGCGGTTCCGATCACGCAGGTTTTCCAACGAGAGCTGACATACCAGGAGCTGGAAGAAAAAAAATTCTAGCAGGAAAATCAGTTGGAGTAAGAAAACTAAAAAACAAGAATGATAGAATAAGAAAAACCGTTTGTGGTAATACAATTCATGTAAATACCGCTCAGGTAAATATGAAAATCATAAAAATGGGAGCAAAAAACATCTTCGAAGAGGAAAAAGCTGAAGAAGCACCTGCAGAAGGAGAAGCTCCAAAAGAGGAAAAGAAAAAAGAATGAGTAAGGCAAAAAAGAGTAAAGGTCTTCAACCCGAAATAAATATCGGACTAGTTGGACATGTTGATCACGGGAAGACCACCCTTACTGAACAGTTCTCTGGAAAGTGGACTGATACGCATTCTGAAGAAATAAAACGAGGCATAACCATAAGATTAGGATATGCTGACGCTGTTTTTGCGAAGACTAAAGACGGAGAATTTATGACTGAAGTCATGGCCGCTAAAGAGAAAAAAGATTATGAAATCCTTAGAAAAGTAAGTTTCGTTGATGCACCTGGGCACGAGAGTCTTATGGCAACAATGCTTTCAGGAGCAACAATAATGGATGGTGCTCTACTCCTTGTAAGTGCAAATGAAAAATGCCCTCAACCGCAGACAAGAGAACATCTTATGGCTCTGCAGATAATCGGCATTAAAAATGTAGTAATTGTTCAAAATAAAATTGATCTTGTAACAAAAGATGAAGCGAAAGCCAATCATGACGAGATCAAGAAATTCTTAGCAGATTCTCCATATAAAGATGCTCCAATAGTGCCAATATCAGCACAACACGGCGTAAATATTGGATATTTGATAAAGGCAATTCAAGAGAATCTTCCAACACCAAAGAGAGATGATTCACTAGATCCTATTATGTTTGTTGCAAGAAGCTTTGATATTAACAAGCCAGGATCAGATGTAGAAAAAATGACTGGTGGTATCTTAGGTGGAAGTTTAAGATGTGGTTCATTTAAAGTTGGAGAGGAAATAGAAATTCGTCCAGGAAGAGAAATTGAAGAAAAAAATCAAAAAAAATGGATACCTCTTAAAACGAAAATTACTGGACTTGCAACTGGCGGAGACCATGTTGATAGCGTTGGACCAGGAGGAAGTATAGGTGT
>CAZYEG010000234.1:0-2640 GCA_964646365.1 uncultured Methanosarcinales archaeon | reverse complement strand
AAATGTAAAGATTTTTAAATGGATAAATAATTTCTATATTAATCTCAGTTGACTACAATGGGGATTTTGTAAGTTATTGCTTATAAAGCTATAAATGTAGCTCAGACTGGGAGAGCGTCACGCTGAAGAATTTTTCGATGACGTTATTTTGTCAGAGTTTACCTCTGAAACGTGAGTGTCCTGGGTTCAAATCCCAGCATCCCCACCTTTTTTCTTTATGTTTTAGATTATTTAGATTTTGTTCTCTTATTTATCTGTTAAATGATGCTTCTTTAGTAGTTTCAAAACATTTATATATTATCTACAAAATAGTTAATAATAGATAAAAAGTAATAATTTATTAATAAAAAATAATAAATTATATCTAAAAAATAGATACTCATTTGAAGCAGCGGCGAGGGCGCTGGTTCTTTCCCCCCATAAAAAGAATTGCCCTCGTCACTTTTTTACATTCATACGCATGACTAAAACACTAAGAGAAAGGATAGTAGCATTTTTAGGGAGAGATATCAATCGACTCTTTTCTATTAGTGATATTTCCAAAAATCTTGGCGCAGCTTATTCTCATTGTAATAAATTCATAAGAGAGATGGAGTCTGAAGGGATTTTGCGTATGATAAAAATTGCAAATTCTCATATAATTACATTGAATTTGAGCGAGCCACTTACAATTTCTATGTTATGTACACTTGAGTATCATAAACTTAAGAACTGGAAAGTAAAGAACAAGCCTAAGTCTGCAAAGCTTAATCTTTTTTTGAATAGAATTGAAAATATAAATATTGAAAGTATATTTGTTAGTAAAACTAATATTATTATATTAGTTAAAAAGATTGATAATACAATTAATGCTGAAATTAACAATCATAATTTAGGGTTATCATATGTAATAATTGATAAAGATAAATTTGTGCAAGAACAAGATGCATTCTTAAAAGACCATGTGGTGTTTTATGGTGCTGAGAGATTTTGGCAATCGGTAAAAAAAGAGTTGAAAATTGAATAAAAAAAAGAGGGAAAATGGATAAGATATCCAGTGAAGAAATACAGGACATAATGAGTAAGTATACTCAGAAGATTGATAATGAGTTAGGTGGAGATGACTCATATAATCCTATTGGTAAAGGTCCAGTACAAACTCGAGAATTTTCTGAATTTAAGGATGAATATTTGCCTAAACATATGAATTTTTATGAGAATGCATGTAGAATTGCAGAGGGATTACTGTCTATAAAGCCTGAAGAAAAAAAAGAAAAAGAGTATATTGAGTCTATTGATATTTGTCATCTTGATGTCACACCTTCTGGAGTTGTAAGTTTTGCAATTCTTGGTCCGCTTGCGTTTATGCTTATTGGGGTCTTTATTACTATATTGATACCAATATTTCTTGGTAAAGAGATACAGATGTTTTTTGCACTTTTTTTTGTGATAACTGCGCTTATTGTAATGTTTCCACTTAATAATCTCCCCCATTTTTTGGCAAATACTTGGCGTCTTAAGGCGAGTAATGAGATGGTTCTTTGTATATTTTATGTTGTAACCTATATGAGACATACATCGAATCTTGAGGATGCTATCAATTTTGCAGCAGAACATTTAGATCCGCCTTTGGCGCTTGATTTGAGAAAAGTACTTTGGAATGTTGAGACAGAAAAGTATGAGAATATTAAGGAAAGTCTTGAAGCATATCTCGCGACTTGGAAAAAGTGGAATATGGAGTTTATTGAAGCTTTCCATTTGGTTGAATCATCTTTATATGAGACTAGTGAGGAAAGAAGAATTGGTCTTCTTGAAAAATCTTTAGAAGTTATTTTGGAAGAGACATATGAAAAGATGCTTCATTATGCTCACAATTTACAGTCACCTGTTATGATGCTTAACATGCTTGGTGTTGTTCTTCCAATACTTGGTTTGGTAATATTGCCGTTAGTGGTTGCATTTATGGATGGTGTAAAATGGTATCATCTAGCAATGATGTATAATGTAATTTTGCCATTATCATTGTTTTTGCTTACGAAGAATATACTAACGAAAAGACCTACAGGGTACGGAGACTCTGATATCTCTGAGACGAATCCTGAGCTTAAGAAATATAAGTTTATACGGTTTAAGCTTTTTGGGAAAGAATATTTGATGTCTCCTGCATATATTGCTGGAATTATTGGGGTTGTTTGTTTGTTTATATCGCTTATTCCTCTTTTGATGAACCTTACGAATTGTAATATTGATTATGGTCTTCCAGGAGGACTTTTGGTGGATGATACACCAGAATGTGATGGACTTATGCGTGATGGAGTATCGTATTATTTTTTGGGATATAGGGAGGACTTGAATAATCCAGGGGTTGTAGCTGGACCGTTTGGTCTTGGTGCTACTTTGTTGAGTCTTCTTTTTCCTATTGCGTTTGGAGTTTCTTTTGGTCTTTATTTTAAGTTAAAAACAAAGAATGTAATTGAGCTTCGTAAAAAATCTAAAGAACTTGAAAATGAATTTGCGTCAGCACTTTTCCAGTTAGGAAACAGGCTTGGAGATGGAATACCACCCGAGATTGCGTTTTCTAGAGTTTCTGAAGTAATGGAAGGAACAATTTCTGGAGATTTTTTTAAAGCAGTGAGTATAAATATTTCTAAACTTGGCATG
>CAZYEG010000233.1:2263-2656 GCA_964646365.1 uncultured Methanosarcinales archaeon | reverse complement strand
CACAGACTCAGAGGTCGCTGCAACAATGCTCTGGTTAGCACAAGAGATGGGAGACATCACAGATAAGAATATACTTGATATGGGGGCAGGAACAGGACTATTAGGGTTAGGCACCATGTTTTTCAACCCAAAATGTGTAACCTTTGTCGACGTGGACCAAGATGCTTTAGACATACTCGAAAAGAACAAAGAAAAAGTGAGCCAACTAATAGATATCACAAAAAACAAGGTCATCTGTTCGGATATAAAGGACTACAGTAGTCCAGCTGACACAATCATCACAAATCCTCCATTTGGCACTAAAACACGCCATGCAGACAGAGATTTCCTCAAAAAAGCGTTTAAACTATCAAGCACAATCTACTCATTACACAAAAGTGAGACCATCGCCTA
>CAZYEG010000233.1:0-2253 GCA_964646365.1 uncultured Methanosarcinales archaeon | reverse complement strand
CACATTTGCGAATAAAAACAAGTTTAAGGTAACACATGAAATACCATTCTCATATCCACTAAAAGGAACACTATCTCATCATACAAGAAAAATTAAACGTATAAATGTAACACTTCTTAGAATGTCTCTCGACGACGGATAATCCAAATCAGAATAATTTATATATCACCTTATTTAGGATAATTACATGATAAAGATAAAAGAGTTCATTGAGAATTTTACACCAATTCTCCTTAAGCACTCCTCTTCATCCATCACATTCAGCCTATCTAAAAGATTCTTCATATTTAAATTTCTAAATAAAGCTGTCGACGTCATAGAAAATGAACCTTACCTTAATTTTATCAGTCTGATAAAAAACTATAAAGTTTTAGGAAGAATCATGTCCGGGACGCTAAAAGAGCTTTATCGAGACAGAAACACACTATATTTCAAGAATTTCTTTCCAGATAAAGAACTATACCGGATGGTCGTAAAAGATATAACAGAACTTCATAAAAAACACCTTGAAGTAAAACTGACAATCACACGACGAGGACTCTTAATCTACGACAATTACAAAAAAAATAACTTCAATTCCCTCCTATTAACTATACACGGCGGAACATGGGTCCCAAAATGGCTCGGAAAAAAGATGGCCGTGTCAAAAGAATTTAGATACAGCGAGGAGGATATCGCAACCGATAAAATATATCGAGACCTAGTACTCAGTAAAGGTGGGATCTGGATCGACAATAAACAATCACGCTTTGCATGCGACTACAATCGAAAACCTCACAGAACAATCTACTATGAAAACGCTGAAAGATGGCTTAAGAGACAAATGTGGAAAGAAGAACTTACCGAGCACGACAAGAATAAAATTATGTCTGGCTACAGAGAATTCTATTTCACGCTCGCAAGAATCGTTGACGCATATCGTTTTAACATAATCTTTGATGGACACAGCATGAAAGATACAAAAACGCGACCAAATGTTAGCTTTGGAACAAAATATGTTCCTAACTTTTACACACCTATCGTAAAAAGTTTCCAAAATAAACTTATAAAACTAGATTACAATCCTGTTTTCATAAATAAGCCATATGTCGGCGGTAACATATTAAGATGGATGAAAATGAAATTCCCAGATGTCTTTATATTCTCAATGGAAATAAACAAAAAACTTTATATGAACAAAGCTCGAAACAAATTATATTTAAGTAAGATAAAAAATATTTCAAAAGATATTACAGAACTCATGAAAATAGAGGTGGATTAAAAGGGGACTAATAAATCCAGATTACGATAAACAAGGAATAAAAAATCCTTTGAAAAGATCTAAAGTAGGTATGGAAATTGAGATGCACCTACTAGAATCAGACGGTAAAATATCTTACAGAGCAAATGAAGTAATAAAAAATGTAAAAAGCATCAACAAAAATATCCCTATAGTAAAAGAATGCGGCAAAAACATGGTCGAATTCGGTTGTTATCCTACTGTAAATACCATTTCTCCAGCACTTGATATGATCAATTCAATTGAAGTGACAAACGAATACTTAGAAAAAAACAATCTTCACTTCTATCCGTTCGCTACATATCCTGGAAAAATAAAATCCAAATTTACTGAATCTGGAACTTATAATATCAAGAAAAAAATATTTGGTGACAGTTTTAATATCGCTCCACGAGTAACAAGCATGCACCATCACTACTCTCTTCCAAAAGGTGTTTTTGACACAAATAAAAAAAGGTTAAGACTATTCAAACAAAGTAAATTAAAAAGAAGTCTAATTAATTCATACAATTTAGAAATAGCACTAGACCCAGTACTCACACTATTTACTCAATCATCACCATTCTTTGAAGGAAAATATCTTGCAAAAGATTCCAGATTGGTCACTTACAGAGGCGGAAAAAAATTAAGATATCCAGAAGGGTTATATGCGAATCATCGTTCACTTGGCCATCTTCCTTCTTATGTTCACAACCAAACAGACTTAATGCTCCAAAATAAAAGAAAACAAATCATGATGAAAAGGCTTATCAAGAAAGCAGATCCAAAAGCAGACTTCGATAAGATATACCCTACAAAGCTTGACATCGGATGGACACCAGTAAAAGTCAATAAACATGGCACATTAGAACAAAGAGGAATGGATATGAATCTCTTATCCACACTGTTTTCCGTATCAACCATGATCAAATATTCACTTAGAAAGATCCAAAGAGAATTTATTGAAATTATTCCTACTGATTTTGGACTAAGTA
>CAZYEG010000232.1:0-2658 GCA_964646365.1 uncultured Methanosarcinales archaeon | reverse complement strand
TTACGGACATGAACATTTCAGATTTAAATGGGGTTGGATCGTGAAATAACACTAGCCAATCTTGTTTATCTTCTGGTTCTGCTTTCGCTTGTACAGCAAGATCGTACATCTTTGCTATTTTCTTCCCGATCGTTGGTGGGAAAGGAATGTGAAATAGAGTAGGAATAGTTTCTTTTATGAAGGACTTTTCTCCCCACACGTTGGTTTTCTCGTCCCATTTATCCGGATTAAATTCTGGACAGCATTCGTCTTTATCCATATCTTCTTATCTAAGTAGATTTACTATATAAATATAGCATATAAATACTATATATTTACCGTCTTCTAAAATTTTGTTTTCTTTTATTTTTAGGTCTTCTAGAAAAAGATCCTCTACCTTTTGGTTTAGGTTTAGCTGCTGCACCTACTGCGTTTTTAGCAGTTTCAGAATGAAAATCGTGATCCATAATTTCAATTTCTTGCTTGATTAATTTTTGAATATCATTAAGGTAGCTTCTTTCTTCAGCTGCGCAAAATGAAAAAGAAGTTCCATCAGTTCCAGCTCTAGCTGTTCTTCCGATTCTGTGAACGTAGCTTTCTTGCTCATTTGGGAGTTCAAAATTGATTACATGTGAAATATTGTCAATGTCTATTCCTCTTGCTGCGATATCAGTTGCCACTAATACTTTGACTCTACCGCTTTTGAAGTCTTTAATAGCTTTAGTTCTTGCACCTTGTGATTTGTTACCGTGAATTGCGTCTGAATTAATATTGTTTTTACAAAGGAATTTTGCTACCTTATTGGCTTTATGCTTTGTTCTGGTAAAGATTAAAACACTTGTAAGGTGTTCATGCTGTAAAAGTTCGAGTAATAATCTTTCTTTTTTAGGTTGATCTACGAAGAAAACATATTGTTTTATACGTTCAACTGTTGTTGCCTGAGGTGTAATTTCAACGTGAACAGGATCGTTAAGTAGACTTTTTGCGAGTCTATTGATTTCTGGTGACATTGTCGCTGAAAAGAACAATGACTGTCTTTTATGTGGTAACTTTGAGATTACTTTTTTTATGTCTGGGAGAAAACCCATATCTAACATTCTATCTGCTTCGTCAAGTACAAAGAATTCTACATCTCTAAGAGTTAGTTTTCTTTGATTCATTAGGTCAAGTAGTCTGCCTGGTGTTGCTACAAGAATGTCTACACCTCTTGTCAGAGCTTGTACTTGTTGTCCTTGTTTTACTCCTCCGAAAATGACAGTGTGTTTGTACTTTGTAAATGCGCCGTATGTAGAAAAACTGTCTCCAATTTGTGCTGCGAGTTCTCTTGTAGGAGTAAGTACTAGAGTTTTAATCTTTCTTGGATACTTTTCGGTCATTCTTTGCAGTATTGGTAGAATGAATGCTGCAGTTTTACCAGTACCAGTTTGTGCAATACCGATTAAATCTTGACCTTTAAGTAAACTAGGGATTGATTTTGATTGTATAGGTGTAGGTACTGAGTATCCTTCTTTTGTTAATGCCTTTTGTAATAGTGGATCTAGATTCAAGTCTTTAAATAGCATATTTTCTGTCATGTAATTTAAGATACGCCGTTTAGTTATAAAGGATACGGTTTATTGAGGGTTCGATGTAAACAGCAATTTTTATATACCAAAAACACTTCTGTAATATTTATGAAAATACTAATTGGCTCTGACCACGGTGGATATAAGCTTAAAGAAGCGATAAAGAAAGCTTTAGACGAAAACGAAATAGAGTATGAAGATTATGGAACAATGACAGAAGAGTCTATTGACTATCCTGAGATTGCAAAAAAAGTTGCTCAAGATGTCAAAGACAATCTTGGAATTCTTGTATGCGGTACAGGTCTTGGTATGAGTATGGCTGCAAATAAGGTTAAGGGGATAAGAGCGGCACTCTGTCATGATGAATATACAGCTCAGATGGCAAGAGAACATAATGATGCTAATGTACTGTGCCTTGGTGGACGAGTACTAAGCGAAGAAGAAGGAATAGTTATCACAAAGAAATTCATCGAGACTCCATTTAGTGGAGAAGAAAGACATCAGAGAAGAATTGATAAAATAGAATGATTCTGGGGATTGATTTTGGACTTACGAATACACATGTTGTTGGTGTGAAGAATAATAAGATAGTATACAAAGCTAATTCTCCAAAAGAAAAGAGATTGATAGTACCTAAAGAGGTTGATGAGATTTATTATTCTGGTAATTATGATAACAAAGAAATCATAAAAAAAGATGAAATCATTTCTTTAGGAAAGGTGCTTTGAAATTAGCAAAGAAAAAAAATGCAATAGTTGTTGGTTGTGGAACAGGCACATGTATTCTTAATAATACTAAACATATCGGTGGAAGCTCGATTGGTGGTGGAACCATTGAGGGACTTAAGAAACGATTGATTGGAAATGTAAGTTACGAAAAGTTTGAAAGTATGGCTAGAAAGGGGCATATTGAAAAAGTTGATTATGTAGTAAAAGATTTAGGAAGAAAATCGTTAGATTTCTTATCTGAGAGTTCATCAGTAAGTCATTTTGCAAAAATGAACTGTAATAAGAATGATCTGGCCTTAGGAATCTTGAATATGGTCGGGCAGAATATTGCAAATCTTGCATACTTAGCAGCAAGAGGCAAAACTATAATTTTGACAGGAAAAGTT
>CAZYEG010000231.1:0-2668 GCA_964646365.1 uncultured Methanosarcinales archaeon | reverse complement strand
ATAAGATTAATATTATTATTAAGTATTTTTTTTGGGATGAATTTTGTAAAGTATCTATAGGCCATTTTTTATCCACCCAAAAGATTTGGTCTTTTTGATTTTATTATACCCATGAACATCAATTGGAAAAACATTACTGAAACAAAGACACTCCAAAAAATAATTTTTGTCATTATTTCTGGCAAATTTATGAATGAAGATAAGATTATGAGGAATGTAATGCCAAGTGATGGGGCGATAACGGCAACAAGCATGTAAAACATTGCAAGAGGATTTAGTTGACTTCCATATTTTTGTATCTGTAGTATTTGTTCTTCAGAGAGCAATGAAATTATTTCTTCTATAACGTTGTCTAGGGTTGCTCCAGATTTCATACCATTAATGAGTTGCCAGACTGCTCTTTTGAATAGTGGTGAAGGATTTATTGCGGCCATGTCTTCTTCGTTGGTATCTTTGGGATATCCTGAAAATTGGACGAAAGATGATGTTGTTAGGATGGGTGTTCTTGATAATGGATTTAATCTTAGCGAGAGGAAAGTTGGCGAGTTTTCATCTTTTGCAGCAGAAAATTATACAGAAACTAAAAAAATATTAGGTTCTATTCATGATTATCAAATCTTTTTTCAAGATAGAAATAATCAGACAGTAATTATTAATGGCACCTCAAGTATAGGTCTTGACTATTCTTTGCAAGACCCAGAAAAGAGTGTTAAGATTGTAAGGTTTGTGTTTTATGATTCAGAGATAATAAGGATGGTGCTCTATTTATGGTAAAGAAGGGATTCTTTTTTAGCTTGGATGCGCTAATTGCAACAGTGCTTATTGTTTCAGTTTTATTGGTAGTGCCGACGCTGTATATTAGTAGGGAACAGAATCTGCAACCCGAATTTTTTTCATCAGACATAATTGATATATTGTCGACCGTTAAGCTTAGCGATATCAATAACTCAGAGATTGCTGCACTTATCGAGAATAGTTCAGTTACCGATTATAACAAGACGATCACAGAACAGGTACTTCGTTATGTGGTGAATGATGAAACAGAGATTGCCAATGAGCTTCTTACCTTGGCAACGCAAGGTCTTCTCCCAAGTAACTTTAATTTTGGGATGTATATTGAAGGCTATGAGGATGCAATATATATGTCAGGAAATATTTCTGCAAGACAATTGATATCGTCAAAACAAATGGTGTCAGGTATAGAAAAGAATAGGTCTATCGAAGGGTATGCTTCGAGAGTATTTCTCTCTGGTTTTAATGAGATGATTTCTGCAGTTTATATCTATTTGGGTGGTTATGTTGGTGATGGTCTGATCAATATTAAAGTTAATCTTCCTGCAGATGTAAATTCAGTGGGGGATTTGAACATGGAGTTTGATTCGGCTTCTGATTTTGAACTATACATTAATGGAAATTTTTCTGGAAGATTTAATATCACGAACTCAACTGATACGAGTCTTTTTGCAGATAGGTGGAATATTAGTGATGAATATTTAACATATTTTTCTCCTGGAGAAAATAATATAACATTCTACTTTAATGATTCTTCTAAAAGTTACATTGGTGGTGGATACATAAAGTTAAATTACATAACTTCTGAGTTAAGTATTGATCTGAACCATACGCAGAAAAAAATATATCTGCCTGGGATAAATGGTGTTGTGAATTTATATGACTCATTTTATTTGCCTGGTCTAATAAATAACATGGAGCTTTTGCTTAATGTCTTTACCAACACAGAGCTTTACTTAAATATTGGAAATTCGACGGTAGTTGAAATAAATTCTTCGGATTTTGTGCAAAATATCGTAATAAATAATACTCATCTTTCAAATATTTTCCCGGATTATGATACTATAAGCAGGAAAACAATCCCGTTACGTTTTGGTGTAAAGAATGTGACGTTTAATCTTGGCGGAAAGTCTGATGCGGTTTTGATAACAGATAGGACAAGTTCGATGGACGATTGTGATGTTGTAATCAACTGTTCTGTTCCAGGTATCTGTGATTCTTCGCCAACTTGTCACGAAAGAAGGGATAAGGTTGCACAGGATTCAGATAAGCAATTCATAAGTGAGATGTTGAATGTAGAAGGCAATTATGTTGGTTTAGTAGGGTATGGTAAGAGAGCAAACCCGATATGTAGTTTTCACGAGATGAGTAATGAGAATCAGTCTCTCCAGTCGAGAGTTGATGATTATTATAATGAATGGTGTGGGCATACTTGTATCTCGTGTGGAATTGTTGGAGCCATGGAGCTTTTGGTAGAGAACAAGGTGTTGTATGGCACAACTATTCAAAGTGATAAGAATAAAACAGAAGTGCATATTGGTGATTCTGGGAATGTTGCGGAAACAAAGACTTTTGATCATGCTATTAACAAGTCTAAGTTCATTAAAGGAAGAATTACTGTCTTTGGGGAAGGACTTGATACAGATGAGGGATACAAAAACTGTGTTTTTTTAAATGACAATTATCTTGGAAGAATGTGTATGCCGACTGAGAGTTCAGGTTCTGGCTTGCATACATGTATTTTTCCTATAAAGAAGGAGTGGCTCCCTTCGGTTGAGGAGGAACGAGTGCCGACTACTATTACAACTCAGTCAGATTTTGAGTCAGGGACTACTACGGGTATTGATACAATAACATATCCGGACAATGTTACTAT
>CAZYEG010000230.1:2366-2678 GCA_964646365.1 uncultured Methanosarcinales archaeon | reverse complement strand
AAGAAGTCGCTGAACACCGAATGCTAATCGATCTTGAAAGAAACGACCTTGGGAAAGTCTGCATCCCTGGATCAATAAAAGTAAACGAACTCATGACAGTTGAAAAATATTCTCACCTCAACCACATCGTCACAAACATCAAAGGAAAAACAAAAGCAAACGTCTTCGATATACTAAAAGCAATGTTCCCTGGAGGGACGATAACTGGGTGCCCAAAAATAAGAACCATGGAAATAATCGATGAACTTGAACCAACCACAAGGGGACCATACACAGGATCAATCGGCTTCATCAACCACTCAAACGAGATGG
>CAZYEG010000230.1:0-2356 GCA_964646365.1 uncultured Methanosarcinales archaeon | reverse complement strand
AATCCGTACTCTAATAATAAAAAACAACATTGGCTACATCCAAACTGGCGGTGGAATTGTCGCAGACTCAAAACCAAAAACAGAATACAACGAAACAATCCATAAAGCAAAAGCGCTTATGGAAAGCGTAAGATGATACTAATAATAGACAACTACGACTCATTCGTATACAACATTGTCCAAAGAGTTGCAGAGTTAGGGTACTCTTCAAAAGTCTACAGAAACGACAAAATAGCAATAAAAAAGATCCAATCTCTAAAACCATCACACATAATACTATCACCCGGTCCTTGCACACCAAAAGAATCTGGAATCTCAAACAAAATAATAAAAACATTCTACAAAACAATACCAATACTTGGAATCTGTCTTGGTCATCAATGCATAGCAACAGCATTCGGAGGGAAAATAATTAAAACCAAACCTGTACATGGAAAAAGCGACCATATTTACCACGATAAAAAAACAATCTACAAAAACATCCCACAAGGATTTACCGCAGGCAGGTATCATTCGCTAATCATAAAATCCCTACCAAAATGCCTAGAGATATCATCCAAGAATAAACAAGGACTAATAATGGGAATTAGACATAAAGATTTTAAAGTTGAAGGTGTTCAATTCCATCCAGAGAGCATTATCACAGAAGAAGGATACAATATCCTGGAGAATTTCCTAAAATGTACGTATCAATAAACAGCAAATTAACAAAGAATCCAAAGATCAGCGCTTTAGATCATGGACTCATGGTAGGTGATGGTGTATTTGAAACATTAAGAACTTACAACGGCAAGATCTTCAAGTTCGATGAACACTACAAACGTCTTCTCTCTTCCGCAAAATTCATATCTCTTCCAGTACCAACAAAAAAAGAAACAATCAAAAAAGACATCATCAAACTTTTAAAAAAGAACAAACTAACTGACGCAAGAATTCGTTTAACCATAACTAGAGGAATTGGTCCTGGTGGATTATCAATAAATTGCAAAAACCAAAGCATAATCATCACTACAGAAAAGATAATTCCAATAAAAGTCCCATCAGTAAAAATCATCACCCTCCCACTAACCACAGCTCTTCCTGGTATAAAATCACTTTCATACGTCTCAAGCGTATACGCAAAACTTCAGGCGAAAAAAAGTGGAGCATTCGAAGCAATCTTTACTGACAAATATGTAAGAGAAGGATCTTTCTCAAACATCTTCATGGTAAAAAACAACACTCTTTATACACCAAAAAACAAAATCCTCAAAGGAATCACAAGACAAATTATCATAGACCTAGCTAAACAATTAAAAATTAAAACAATCCAAAAAGACATAACAAAAACTCAACTGAAAAACGCAGACGAAATCTTTATCACATTCACTACTGCAGGCATTCTGCCGGTTCACCAAATAGACAACATTAAAAAACAAGTTGGAACTACAACAAAAAGACTTCAAAATGAATATTCAAAATTTATTAAAGGAAGATAAAACCTTAATCATGGGTGTACTAAACGTAACCCCAGACTCTTTCTCAGACGGAGGATTATACATTAAGAAAGAATTAGCAATCAAACGCGCAAAACAAATGATAGAAGAAGGCGCAGACATAATAGACGTTGGTGGCGAAAGCTCAAGACCCGGTGCTGATCCAGTATCCGAAAAAGAAGAACTAAAAAGAGTAATCCCAATCATCAAAGCATTAAAAGATATCAACGCTCCAATTTCAATAGATACTTACAAGCCAGAAGTAGCAAAACAAGCAATCGCAAACGGCGCATCAATAATCAACGACATCACAGGATTAGAAAACGACAAAATGGCAAAGCTTGCAGGAGACACAAACACCCCAGTTATAATCATGCACATGAAAGGCACACCAAAAACTATGCAAGATGATACAAACTATCAAGACATAATAAACGAAATAAAAGAATTCTTCAAAGAACGAATAGAAAAAGCAAAACATTACAACATAAACACAATAATTCTAGATCCTGGAATCGGTTTTGGAAAAACTGTAGAACAAAATCTAACAATCATTAAGCACTTAAACGAATTCACAGAACTCGGACCAATCCTACTAGGCACTTCAAGAAAATCGTTCATTGGAAAAATAAGTAACCTTCCAGAGAACAAAAGATTAGAAGGAACAATAGCATCATGCGTAATTGGTGCAAACAACGGAGCAAAGATACTCCGTGTCCACGACATAAAAGAAATTAAACAAGCTATACAAATTACAGATGAAATAAAATGGATAAAATAATAATAAAAGATCTAAAATACGAATGCCATCTTGGTATAACAGAAAAAGAAAGAGAAAATAAACAAACTATAATTCTAGATATTGAAATAAAAACACCACA
>CAZYEG010000229.1:0-2690 GCA_964646365.1 uncultured Methanosarcinales archaeon | reverse complement strand
CTGAAAGAATTGCGCAGACTGAGCCTTTTCCGTTGGTTCCTGCTACATGGATTGTTTTGTATTTATTTTGTGGATTTCCTAGTTTTTTTGTGAGGCTTTTGATATTGGCTAAATCTAGGTTGTATGAGTTGTTTTCAATCTTTTTTAGTGTTTTTAGGCATTCTTTGTAGTTCATAGTCTAATTGAATGGAGTAGTTATTATAAGATTTGTTATAATTAGTGTGATTTTTTTTTGCACAATTATTCACACCACCATTATATTTATATATAAGTGTGGTATTTTTTTTCACACACTTAATGGAGGTTTTAGAAATGGCAATAATACATGTTAATAGCGGAAATTTTGAAGAAGAGGTAAAAAACAGCGATATTCCAGTCCTTATAGATTTTTGGGCACCTTGGTGTGGTCCATGTCAGATGATGGGTCCAGTATTTGAGGAGCTTTCAACTGGTTATGAAGGAAAAATCAAGTTTGCAAAGGTTAATACTGATGAAGAAAGTGAGCTTGCAGGACAGTTTGGTATCTCTGGAATTCCATGTTTAATCTTGGCTGAAAAAGGCGAGGAGAAGAATAGGATTGTTGGATTTTTGCCAAAGGACGCACTTAAGGAGAAGATAGATTCTCTTTAGTTGAATATGTTAAATTTTGCCTGTAGGGAGATTAATTTGGAAGGTTTGGTTAAATGTAGCCTTGCTCTTTCAAAATCTGACTACAGGATTCTTATGTTTTTTTTGGAGAATGATGAGAGTTATACCGTCAAGGATCTTTCTGAAAAATTGGGTTTGGATAGGACGACAATACAGAAGTCTCTTAAAAATTTGATAAGATCTGGTGTATTAGGTCAGTTCCAGGAGAATTTAAGTCCTGGTGGTTACAGGTATATTTATAAGATAAATGAGAAGGAAATAATTAAAGATAAAATTAAACAAATCATTAATGATTGGAATAATAATGTCTTGAAAGCAATTGAAAATTGGTAAGAATATGAAAAATACTATCTTGTTGATGTTGACTATATTTGTTCTAGTAGGTTGTGCAACTGATGTTAAACTGGTTGAAACTAGAGAACTTATGGATACAGCTGTAACAATAACGCTTTATGGAAGTGATATGGTCGAGTTAAATAACACACTTAATCTCGCATTTGATGAAATTGAAAGAGTGGAGAGTTTAATGAGTATCTATACAGAATCTGATGTTTATAATTTGAATGGTAATGGTGTTCTTGAAAATGCTTCAGAAGAGATACTGTTTGTTATTAATCAGTCTCTTTATTATTCTGAGATTTCAAATGGTGCTTTTGATATAACTGTTCAGCCAATGCTTGATTTGTATAGCTATTCTTTTGGAGAATTAAAAAGACCACCAACAGATGAAGAGATTTTAGATGGTTTGGAGGAAGTTGGTTTCTCTAAGGTAAGAGTTGTTGATGATACAATTTATTTGGATGGTACAAAAATTACTCTTGGTGGTATTGCAAAAGGTTATTCAATTGATAAGGCAATTGAGAAGATTTCTGAGTTGGGTGTTAGTGGTGCTATGGTCAATGCTGGCGGTGATATTCGTGTACTTGGTAGTAAGCCAAGTGGTGACTGGGTGGTTGCTCTCGAAAACCCTCGAGATTCAACAGATCTGATAAATACATTTTCTCTAAATGATAAGTCAATTGCAACATCTGGTGACTATAGAAGATATTTTGATGAGTCTTTGAAAGCACATCATATAATGAATCCAAAGACAGGAAAGAGTGCAACGGAATTGATTAGTGTTACAATTATTTCTGACAAAGCAATAGACGCAGACGCTCTTGCAACGAGCGTGTTTGTTTTAGGTCCTGTTGTAGGTCTTGAATTGGTTGAGAGTCTTGATGAAGTCGAAGGGCTTCTTATTACGAGTGAGAAAGAGATAATTGAATCAACTGGTTTGTCTACTTTTAATCGATAAGGTATGCGGAGAGAATGATTAAAGATCAGCCTATGATTTTATTTGTTGTTAGGTGTTCGTTGAATAGAAGTATGCCAATTGTGATTGCAGATATTACTTCCATGTAAGCTAAGTGTGATGCAGTAGAGGCTTTGATGTGTTTTAGGGCAGAGAAGAATAGCATGAATCCGAGATAACCGATTAGTGTTGAGTAAAGTATGGCGGTTGCTGTTTTTTCTAAGTTTGGTATTGGATTAATTATGAAGAAGAATGGAGCGAACAGGAATACTGCTATGATGTTTTGAATGAATAGGATGTCTGACTTTGAATGTTTTTTTCTTGCATCCTTAAAAATTATTACAGTGTATGCATAGATGATTGCTGAAATTATCATAACAAGCATTCCAATGATGTCTTTAGGTGTTGTGGATACGCTTTTTTCTGAAAAGACTATTACTACACCTATGAATGCGGTTAGGATTAATAGTATGTTTTTTGTTGATATCTTTTCTTTTAGGATTAATGTACTCATGATGGTTGCAAATATTGGCCATGTGTATAGGACTATTACTCCGTTTGTTATTGATGTGAGACTAAAAGCTAACAGGTAAAGATTTTGTCTTACTGCCTGCAGGAATGATGCGAGTAGGAGTTTTTTATCTTTGAATTTTATAAGTTTGATTTTTTTTGGTGAAATTAGAAGTACGATAATTACTGGCACTATTGCTCTTATGAAGGATAATGAGGTAGGAGGTAGTGATAGAAT
>CAZYEG010000228.1:0-2696 GCA_964646365.1 uncultured Methanosarcinales archaeon | reverse complement strand
ATTCGATCTGGTGGTAAGCTTGTATTTTGTGGTAATGGTGGGAGTGCAGCAGATTCTCAGCACCTTTCAACCGAATTAGTTCATCAATTTGAAATTAAAAGAAGAAAAATCATACCATCAATGGCCTTAACTGTAAACACCTCCACTCTTACGGCTATTGGTAATGACTGGGGTTTTGACGAAGTATTTTCCAGGCAAGTTGAAGGACTTGTAACTGAAAAAGATGTGCTTGTGGGTATATCAACTAGCGGAAATTCCTCAAATGTAATAAAGGCGATTGAACAAGCAAAAGAAAATGGCGCCAAAACAATTGGATTTCTAGGGAAAGACGGTGGTAAACTAAATGAGATGTGCGATATCTCATTTATTATTCCATCTGAAAATACCGCAAGAATCCAAGAATCACACATCGCTATTGGTCACATATTATGTAAATTTATTGAGGAGGAATTATTAGAATGAATAAATATATGTCAACATTCGTTAATGAATTCGGTGGGAAAAATATTTTTATTGTAGGAGATTTAATGCTTGACAAATACATATGGGGCAGTGTAGACAGGATCTCACCAGAGGCGCCAGTTCAAGTAGTTGCTGTCCAAAAGGAAAGTTATGTTCCAGGTGGTGCTGCGAATGTTGCAAATAATATTGTAAGTCTTGGAGGAAATGCAATTTTGTGTGGAGTTGTTGGGAAAGATGAGGCAAAGAATATTTTACAAGAGCAGCTTGATAAAGAGAAAGTAGTGTCATATTTAATCGAGGACAGTAGACCAACAATACAAAAAGTAAGAGTAGTTTCTCAAAATCAACAGCTTCTAAGAATTGATTATGAAGACAAAAAATATGTCGAAGAGCATGTTGAGAAAAAAGTTTTAGATTTTTTAAAAAATCAAGAAGAAATAGATGTTATAGTCATTTCAGATTATGCTAAGGGGATTGTTACAGAGCAACTTGTTAAACAAATAGTTGAACATGCAAAAATAAAATCAATACCAGTTATTGTTGATCCAAAACCAAAGCACATAGATTATTACAAAGATGTTACGCTTATCACGCCAAATCAAAAAGAGGCATTAGAGATGGTCGAAGATGAATCTATGAACGTGGATAATATAGGTGAATTGTTAGAAAATAAGATAGATGCTAATATTTTGATTACAAGAGGGAAAGATGGTATGAGCCTATACGAAAGAGATGATAAGCCAGCGCATATCCCGACAAAAGCAAAAGAAGTATTCGATGTGTCAGGTGCTGGAGACACTGTAATATCAACAATCGCTTTAGCAGTTGCAACGGGTGCAGGATTGAAGGATTCTGCAATAATTGCAAATCATGCCGCAGGGGTTGTCGTAGGAAAGGTTGGAACATCTACACTTACTGCAAAAGAATTGATTGACAGTATAGAAAACGAATAAAAATGATTAGCGAAAAAATAAAATCAAGAGAAGAACTGATAAATATTTGTTCTAAATTAAAAAGCCAAGGAAAAAAGATTGGATTTACTTCTGGCGCTTTTGATATACTTCATGCAGGTCATGTATCTTATCTTGAAAAAGCAAAACAAAAATGTGATATTTTAATTGTCGGAATCAATACAGATTCATCAGTAAAAAAATACAAAGGTGAAAACAGGCCAATTGTTCCAGAAAAACACAGACTTTCACTTATTGCATCATTAGAATCAGTAGACTATTGTTTTCTATTCGAAGAAAGAAGAAATAAAACAAATATTGAAGCTCTAAAACCAGACTTTTATATCAAGGCGGGAGATTATAAGAAGAGTGAACTCACCAGTGCAGAATATTTAAAGCCATGGGGCGGAGAAGTAATTCTTATTTACCCAGAGAAAGGAATTTCAACAAGCAATATTATACATAAAATATCAAATTCAGAAGGCACTAATAACCAAGTTGAAGAAGGCGGAGTAACTTACATTGAAAAAAAACCAACCAAAAAGTTTCCAGCTGTATTTCTTGATAGAGATGGTGTGATAAATGAGAATGTTCACTTTCTTCACGAACCAGAAAAATTCAAATTCCTTCCAAACGTAATAAAAGGACTAAAGAAAATTCAAGATATGCAGTATAAAATTGTTATAGTTACAAATCAAGGAGGAATCGGCATGGGATATTTTTCAAAAGAAGATTTCTTTCGTGTAAACTCCAAAATGCTTAAAGAGCTTGATGCAAATGGGATAAAAATTGATAAGATTATGATGTGTCCACATTCTCAGTCAGTAGATTGTGAGTGTAGAAAACCAAAAACAGCATTGTTCAAGATAGCAAAAGAAGATCTTAATATTGATGAAACAAAAAGTTTCATGATAGGCGACAGCTCTGTCGATATTCAGGCAGGTATGGCATTTGGCACAAAAACAGTACTTATTTCTTCAAAAGAGAGCACGGGAAAAACAGCTTCTCCAGACTTTGTAGCAAAAGATTTATTAGAGGCCGCTGATTATATAAAGAAAGTTGAAGATGATTTGTAAATTAATTAAACCATTATTTATGTTAAAGAAAAGAAAAGTTCCATCAGATATAGATAATATTCTTTTTATCAAGCTTGGTGCAATAGGAGACGTACTAATGACCACGCCTCTTATTCGAGCCATAAAAAAACGCTATCCAAATGCACAGATCACTTATTACTGTGGTAAATCATACTCAAAAGTACTTAGCGGGAACACGAACATCAAT
>CAZYEG010000227.1:2424-2700 GCA_964646365.1 uncultured Methanosarcinales archaeon | reverse complement strand
TAAAGACAGGGTATAGTCTATTTGGTATGGATAAAGAAACTGATGACATCCTATACTGGATAAACTCTGGTAATATGGGCTTGATTGAAGGAAAAACTGGACTTGGTAAAACAACTCTACTAAAACATGCTATAGATAATTTCAAAGGGAAAGGAAAAGTCATATATGTCAATGCAAAAAAATTAAACAAAAGACTAGACATAAGAAGTTTGCTTAAAGAAAAAAAGAAAGGCTACATTCTTCTCCTTGATAATGTCGAACAACTTTCAACAAAAA